>CAYFKK010000041.1:0-5995 GCA_964343655.1 uncultured Actinomycetes bacterium
ATCTTGGCGAAAGTTTTGAGATTGTTAGTGATGCATCTGATTTAGTTGCAGTTCGTTCAGCATTGCAAGCAGCTGGGATCGAATATGAATCTGCTGAAAGTCCCTTTCTGCCAACAATGTCGATTCCACTTGATGCCGAGAATGCCAAAAAAGTTTTTGAATTAATCGATGCAATCGAGGAATTAGATGACGTGCAGAACGTATACGGCAATTTCGATGTTTCCGATGAAGTTCTAGCGAGCCTCAACTAGTTAGAACTGCCCCTGTTTTAGGCTTTCGCCATGCGAGTTTTAGGCGTGGATCCAGGATTGACCCGGTGCGGAATCGGGATTGTCGACGCTGCAAATTCCAAACAAAAAATTGATTTCGTCGCAGTTGGTGTGATCAAGAGTTCCCCAGATTTACCACTCGAGCAAAGATTATTAGAAATTGATCGCGGACTTCGCGATTGGATTACCGAACATAAACCAGATGTAATTGCAGTTGAACGTGTATTTTCACAACATAATGTGCGTACCGTTATGGGAACTGCGCAAGTTGCCGGGATTGCATTGGTGGCAGCCGCGCAATTTGGCATCAAAGTTGTTATGCATACACCTAGTGAGGTTAAAGCTGCAGTAACTGGATCCGGTCGAGCTCGCAAGAACCAAGTTGGCGATATGGTGCAGCGCATTTTGAAATTAGAAGAGATGCCAAAGCCAGCCGATGCGGCTGATGCACTTGCGCTAGCAATTTGCCATGTGTGGCGGGGAAGTGCAGATTCAAAGTTGGCAGGTGCGGTTTCGAAAGAGAAGTCCCGATTAGCCAAATTGCGAGCTAGCGCATGATTGCCTCTCTCTTTGGCACAGTTCGTAATCTAAGGAGTGATCGGTGCGTCATCGAAGTTGGTGGCGTTGGATACCAATTACAAATTACAAACAAGACTTCAGGCAATTTGGCACTTGGGGCGGATATTCAATTTCATACAACAATGGTGGTGCGTGAAGATTCGATGTCGCTATTTGGTTTTTTAACTATAGAAGAGCGCGAACTGTTTGAATTACTTCAAACTGTGAGCGGAGTAGGTCCAAAAGTTGCATTGGCGATAACTGGATCGCTTTCCGTAGAGGAATTTGCATCGGCCATTTCTCGTAAAGATACAAAGACTTTATCTGGTGTTCCCGGAATTGGATCAAAAGGTGCACAGCGAATGATTTTGGAACTTGGAACAAAATTAAATTCTTCAAAAGAACCAAAAGTAACAACTCAGATTGGTTGGCGGAGCAATTTGGTTTCGGCCCTAACAAATTTAGGATTTAGTAATAAAGAAGCTGATGCCGCGATAAATGCACTTGCAGCGGAATTTGATGTAAAAGAACTATCGAAGATGGCGAGCGGTGATGCGCTGAAGTTAGCACTATCGAAAATTAAGAGATCTGGGATTGCTAAATGACCAAGGCAAACGAACGCATAGTTTCAACTGGTGCTGACGATCGAGAACGTGGTACAGAACAAGTTCTGCGTCCAGAAAACTTGGGCGAATTCATCGGACAAAAAAAGGTACGCGAGCAGGTTCGGATTCTGCTCGAAGCAGCTAAATCGAGAGGTTCCGCTGCCGACCATATTTTGTTAAGCGGTCCGCCGGGGCTTGGTAAAACAACTTTGGCATTTATTTTGGCCAACGAATTGGATTCGCCAATTCGAATTTCAAGTGGCCCGGCAATCACGCATGCAGGAGACTTGGCGGCAATTCTCTCTTCACTCACCGAAGGTGAAATTCTTTTCCTAGATGAAATCCATCGGTTATCAAGGCCAGCTGAAGAGTTACTTTATTTAGCAATGGAGGATTTCCGAATAGATGTCGTTGTTGGTAAAGGCCCAGGGGCAACTGCGATCCCACTAGAACTTCCGCGATTTACATTAATCGGCGCAACAACTAGAGCTGGACTTCTACCAGCACCGCTGCGTGATCGCTTTGGATTTACTGCTCACTTGGAGTTTTACGAGCCAGATGAATTAGCGGAAATAATTGAACGTAGTGCTCAAATCCTAAATTTGAGAATTGATGAAGTCGCAATTGCGGAAATTTCTAGTCGGTCACGAGGAACGCCCCGGATTGCAAATCGATTACTCCGTCGGGTTCGTGATTTCGCTGAAGTTAATAAATCTAAAAATATTTCTTTAGAATTGACCAAAGATGCGCTACTTACATATGAGGTAGATCAACTTGGTTTAGATCGACTGGATCGCGAAGTTTTGAAAGCACTGATTGAAAGATTTGACGGTGGGCCTGTTGGAGTTTCCACGCTTGCAATTGCAGTAGGCGAAGAGATCGAAACAATTGAAGCAGTTGCTGAACCTTTCTTGGTTCGCACTGGATTAATGGCTCGAACTTCACGAGGTAGAGTAGCTACGGCGATGGGATTTAGTCATTTAGGCCACGAAATTCCGCGCCATTTCGACACATCTGATTTTGACGCTTAAACTCTCGCCCTATGTCAACTCAATCGCAATCGACAAAAAAATCTGGCCACCCAGGTCGCACCCTTGCGGTTCTTCTCCTAGTCATCATCATTGCCGGCGCAAGTGCGCTCTTTTTTGATGCTGGAAAAGTTCGCCTCGGTTTAGACCTTCGGGGCGGTACTAGCGTTACTTTGCAACCTCGAATAGCCCCGGGTGAAAAAGGCAAAGTAACTAGTGAAGCGATTGATCAAGCAGTTTCAATCATCCGCCAACGCGTTAACTCACTTGGCGTTGCGGAATCTGAAGTTGCGGCGCAAGGTTCTGGTACAAATCGCCAAATTGTTATTTCGGTACCGGGCGATACCGGCCGACGAGTTGTGGAATTAGTTGGTCAAACTGCTGAACTTCGATTTAGACAAGTTCTCGCTGAAGATAACAGCGGAACCGGAAGCGCCACCGGAAGTGCCACGCCAGCTCCGGGGATAAGTGCCGAAATTAATGCAAAATTCGCAGCGCTAGATTGCACTAAACCTGAAGCACACCAAGGAACAGGTACCGATCAGCCAAGCGACACCATTGTTACCTGCGGTCAAAATTCAGCGACGAAATATATTTTGGGTCCGGCTGAAGTTTTAGGCCGAGAAATTTCAAAGGCATCTGCCGGAGTTGATCCAAATACTGGAACAGCCTGGATGGTCTTTTTAACTTTCAACGGCGAAGGAACAAAGAAATTTGGTACTTTAACTACGCGCGTAACAAATTTAGCCTCTCCGCTTAATCAAGTTGCAATCGTCCTTGATGGTCAAGTTGTTTCAGCACCAAGAATTAATGAGCCTATTAATTCTGGTAGCGCTCAAATAACTGGTTCGTTTACTCAAGCAGATGCATCTGGACTGGCAAATGTTTTGAAATATGGTGCCTTGCCATTGGCCTTTGATCGTGGCGAAGTTCAACAAGTTTCGCCAACATTGGGAGCCAACCAATTAAAAGCTGGTTTGTTAGCTGGTGGGTTAGGTTTATTGCTGGTGGTGCTATATATGTTCGCGTTCTATCGCGGTCTCGGAATTGTTTCGGCAGGCTCCCTAGTAGTGGCAGGTTTAATTCTTTATTTGTCGACGACAATTCTGGGTAAAACCATTGGATTCACATTAACTCTGGCCGGTATTGCCGGAGCCATTGTTTCAATCGGAATTACTGCCGACTCATTTATCGTCTACTTCGAACGTATTCGTGACGAAATCCGCGAGGGTCGTACGCTTCGTTCGGCAGTGGAAACTGGTTGGCAACGAGCTCGCCGAACAATCTTGGTTGCCGACTTTGTCTCAATTATCGCTGCTGTTCTACTTTATTTCTTTGCAGTTGGTGGCGTTCGTGGTTTTGCCTTCACTCTTGGCTTAACGACGCTTATCGACTTAGCAGTGGTTTTCTGGTTTACCAAGCCGCTAATGACGGTTCTTGCACGAACAAAATTCTTTAATTCCGGCTCGAAGTTATCTGGTCTTTCACCAGAAAGCTTGGGCGGAATCCGGAAGGGAGCGTAATCAATGTCAAAGCTAACTGGTCTTGGCGGTCGATTACACCGCGGCGAAACATCATTTAACATTATTGGCTATAGAAAACGTTGGTATGCATTATCTGGCGCTCTAATAATTGCATCGATTGGTGCCTTAGCAATCCAAGGTCTGCACCTTGGAATCGAATTTAAAGGTGGTGCAGCTTATTCAGTAAATAAATCTGGCGCCACCGTTAGCCAAGCTGAAGAAGCTGTTAAAGAAGCTGGCATCGCTGGCGAAACTATTGTTCAAAAAGTTGGTAATAGCACCGTCCGTGTTCAAACTGGTGCGTTGACTAACGCAGAATCAAATTCGTTACAGAATGCTTTAGCTTCGAAATTTGGTGTGACTTTAGAGAATATTGATACCCAAATCATCGGACCTTCCTGGGGTAAGGAAATTACTCGGAAAGCGTTATACGGTTTATTTGGTTTCTTAATTGTTGTGATGATCTACCTCGCGGCCGCCTTTGAACCAAAAATGGCGGCAGCTGCAATTATTGCGGTGATTCATGACGTATTCATCACCGTTGGAATTTATGCTCTTGTTGGATTCGATGTGACACCCGCAACCGTGATTGGCTTTTTAACAATTCTCGGTTATTCACTTTATGACACGGTTGTTGTGTTCGATAAAGTTCGTGAAAATACTCGAGCAATCACAGCCGGAAGTAAATCAACTTATTCACAAGCAGTTAATCTTGGCGTCAATCAAACGCTTGTTCGCTCCATGAACACCTCATTGATTGCTCTTTTGCCGGTTGGATCGATTTTGTTCGTTGGTGCTGGATTGCTTGGCGCTGGAACACTTAAAGATTTATCGCTAGCCCTGTTTATTGGTTTGGCAACAGGTACCTATTCGTCGATTTTTATCGCACCACCAATTTTGGCGCAATTACGTGAACGCGAACCGGAAATGAGAGCGTTAGCAAAGCGTGTGGCAGCTCGTGGTGGTGTGATTCCTGCCGGAACAGTTGCTTCAGTCGCAACGGAAAACGCAGTCCCAGGTTTTGATAATCGGATTGAGCGCGGACCGCGCAATCAACCAAAGCGCAAAAATCGCCGTAAATAATTTGTAACTATGAGTGACCTGATCGCCCCGGTGATCGGTGAGCTACGCCAACACCATCCTAAAGTGGATAAAGGTGACGTCGAACGCGCGTATGAAATAGCCAAAAAAGCCCACGAAGGTCAACTTCGAAAATCTGGTGATCCCTATATAACTCATCCAATTCAAGTGGCTCAAATTTTGGCCGACTTGGGCATGGATAAAGCCACTGTAATTGCGGCGCTATTACATGACACCGTTGAAGATACGCAATATTCCTTAACTCAGTTGCGTGACGACTTTGGCGATGAAATCGCAAACATTGTTGATGGGGTAACAAAACTAGATAAATTAACTTACGGTGACTCTGCCGAAGCCGAAACAGTTCGCAAGATGGTTGTTGCAATGTCCCGAGATATTCGAGTTTTGGTTGTGAAACTTGCAGATCGCTTACACAATGCCCGAACTTGGAGTTTCGTTGAACCAGAATCAGCAGCGCGGAAAGCGCGTGAAACTCTTGATATTTATGCCCCGCTGGCGCACCGACTTGGTATGAATGCCATTAAGTGGGAATTAGAAGATCTTTCATTCCACGTCTTGGAACCTAAAAAATATGAAGAGATTGCGCGCTTGGTTGCTGAACGAAATCCTTCACGAGTAGCAATCACGGAAGAAGTAATCAAGACCGTTTCCGAGGATTTAACGCGTGATGGAATTACTGCCACGGTTACCGGCAGACAGAAGCATTATTTTTCGGTTTACCAGAAGATGGTTAATCGCGGACGCGAATTTAACGAAATCTATGACTTAGTTGGAATTCGAGTCTTAGTAGAAGATGTCAAAGATTGTTACGCGGTGTTGGGATCAATTCACTCAAGATGGAGTCCGGTTCCTGGCCGATTTAAAGATTACATTGCGATGCCCAAATTCAATCTTTATCAGTCCTTGCACAC
>CAYFKK010000042.1:0-5863 GCA_964343655.1 uncultured Actinomycetes bacterium
TGAAGTGGTGAAACATGAAGTGCGCCAATGTTTATCGATTTGGACCAATCGCCTAAAACCTCTGCCATTTGCTGTCCGCGTTTAGACAAACTCCACCCTGGTTGGCGTCCATAAAGAATTTTTTTGGGATTTTCGACCTCACCATGCCTGATTACATGAACTCGTTGTCCCATTGGTCAATCATAAAGCCATTAACCTAAGGCAATGTCTTCGTCGAGCGCAGCCTTCTTTGATCTCGACAATACGATGATTCGTGGCTCATCACTTTATTTTCTTGGTCGCGGGATGTACCACCGTGGATATTTTTCAAAGGCAGATATTTCAAAATTCGTAGTGGCAAACGTGAGATTCAGATTAACAGGAACTGAGAAGCCTGAAGTTATTGAACGATTTAAAAAAGCGGCGCAAGATTTTATTGGTGGCCACGCAGTTTCTGATATCCATAAGTTGGGCGAAGAAATTTACGAAGAATATATTTCACCAGCGCTCGTGCAAAAAACTATTGATATTGCTAAATCACATTTGAATCAAGGACGTGAAGTTTGGTTGGTCTCGGCAGCGCCGGAAGATTTAGGAAAAATTATTGCTCGCAAACTTGGATTCACGGGAGCAATTGGCAGTAAAGCTGAAATTGTTAATGAAACTTACACAGGTAATTTGGATGGTCCGATTCTTCATGGCCAGGCTAAGGCAAATGCAGTATTTGAATTGGTAAAAGAGCGCAATATCGATATCAAAAATTGCTATGCCTATTCCGATAGCGCAAATGATCTCCCACTTTTGGAATCCGTTGGTTATCCAAATGCGATAAATCCTGATGCGAAATTGCGAATTCGCGCTCTAGTTGAAGAGTGGCCAATTCATGATTTCCGTCGATTTAGATTCATAAACCGAATGCTTGGTCCAATCGTTAGCCGAGTGGTCGCAGCCGGCGCATATTTAGCGCCAAGGGGTCGGAAAAAACCCGAGTAAAGTAGGCCAGTTATGGCTTTTAGAACTTTTGCCGATTATTTGCGCGGTCTCGATGATGGTTCGTTGGCGCGCATTTTTAAATTGCGCCCCGACTTAATCTCACCGACGCCGCCAGACTTTGCTTCGTTGGCAGTTCGGGCCACCTCATCTCCTAGTTTGGCGCGGGCAATTGATTCGCTAACTGCTTTTGAACTTCAAGTACTTGAAGCTGCGCTTGTAATTCCTGAACCATTTTCAACTAAAGATTTAGAAGCGGTTACCGATCCCGCGGCGCGATTTGCTTTTGGAAAATTAATTGATTTAGCGCTGGTATATGGCGATACCAAAAGTGCGCAGATTCCCACGCAAGTTCGGGAAGTAATGGGTCCAGAAATTGCTGGGTTAGGTCCAGTTGCAACTGGTAAATACGATTTAAGGAAAATTGCCAAAGCGCCAGAAGCTGCCACTCAAGTGTTAAATCGATTGATGTGGGGGCCGCCGCGAGGCAGTGTAAGTGACATCAAAAAACCAGGTCCGGGCATCGAATGGTTATTAAATGAAAATTTAATTGCTCCAGTTGATAGCAAACATGTGGTTTTGCCGCGCGAAGTTGCCCTGTTTTTACGCGGTGGCAAAGTCCACAAAGAATTGAAATTATCGGCACCAGAATTAACAGGTAAAAAATGGAAGCAGAGTGAAATTGATCAGGCTGCAATCGCAAATATTTCTAATTTACTTCGATGGGTTGAAGAGCTCTTAAATTTCTGGGGCGAAGAAGCGCCAAAAGCGCTTCGGGCGGGCGGATTAGGTATCAGAGATTTAAAAGATGTCAGTAGCCACCTTGGAGTCGATGAAGGTTGCGCCGCTTTCGTTGCTGAACTTGCTTATCTATCTGGTTTAGTCGCAGTTGATGCTGATGAAACTATTGCACCGACAAATAATTTTGATCTTTGGTTAACTCAAGATTTCGAAAGTAAATGGCGGGGCTTAGTTTCACTTTGGCGATTGACTTCACGTGTAAGTGGATTGGTTGGACGAGGCGACAACAAATCTATAACTGCACTTGGCCCAGAGTTGGATCGGGTTTCCGCCGCAACTATTCGAAATCGGGTGCTATCGGAATTACCAAAAGAGTTAGCACCGACTTTTGATTCATTGATTGAACGAATTAAATGGTTATCGCCATTACGCCGTGGCAGTTCAATTCGGGAAGATTTAGTTACCTGGACCATGCAAGAGTGTGATTGGTTAGGAATTACTGGGTTAGGTGCGCTTTCCTCCTTTGGCAGT
Source organism: uncultured Actinomycetes bacterium (assembly GCA_964343655.1). Taxonomy (GTDB): domain Bacteria; phylum Actinomycetota; class Actinomycetes; order Nanopelagicales; family Nanopelagicaceae; genus ZLKRG08. The sequence goes on from CAYFKK010000042.1 coordinate 2,242, forward strand.
GCGCTTTTGGATGAATCGGAAGAGCTTGGAATTAACGCTGCGCTACCAACTCCGATTGATCACATCATGATTCAAAGTGATCAAACTGCAATTGCACCTGGGCCACTCCAACATGATTTGGCGTTAGAGATGAGTTCGGTCGCCGATATCGAAAGCCGCGGTAGCGCAACGGTTTACCGATTCACCGAAAAATCGATTCGACGCGGATTAGATCACGGTAAAACTAGCGATGACATTTTGAAATTCTTGAAAAAGATTTCAAAAACACCGATCCCGCAACCACTTGAATATTTAATTACCGATACTTCGCGCAAACATGGTCAGCTTCGTGTTGGGGCAATTAGCTCATATTTGCGTTGTGAAGATCCGGCGATGGTGGCACAAATAATTTCTGATAAGAAATTACAAAACTTAGATTTTCGCCAAATTGCGCCAACTGTAATTGTTTCTGATTACGGTTTAGATGAAGTTCTGGAAGTTCTCCGAACCAATGGTTATTTACCTGCTGCCGAATCAGCGCAAGGAATCTTACTTTCGGGTGCGCATAACAAACGAGTACTAAATCGCCCTAAGCCACCAAAAATTGTCGGTGAAATCGAACCACCAACAGATTCCGCTGTCGAAGCTGCGATTCGCTCGATTCAAGTTGGTGAAAAATCTACTGCGCGGCAAAATGAATTACGAAAAGTTGATGTTCCCCGAACAACTGCCAATGAAACTTTGGAATTAATCAATGCAAATTTAAAGAAGACTTTATCGATTGGCTATGCCGACAATAATGGCGGAGTTTCTCATCGAATTATTGATCCAGTTCAAATTTCATTAGGTGCGCTAATTGCACGCGATCACAGCACTGGTGAATTGCAAACCTTCAAAATTGCGCGTATTACTGGTGTGGCTCCGCTGTGATGGATAAAAGTGGCAGAATTGACCCTATGTTGTCAGCGTTAGAAACCTTAGTTCGCGCTGAGTCGCCCTCTGATGATTTGGCTGCTTGCCGAAAAGTAGTCGCGCTAGCAAATGAGATAGCGTTAAAAGAATTAGGAAAACCTGCTGAAATTAAAGAGCTAAACGGTCGCCCAGTATTTTGGTGGGGTACCCAAAAACCTAAGGTTGTTTTACTTGCCCATTTAGATACGGTTTGGCCGATCGGAAGTTACTCACCTATTTGGGAAATTAATGGTGATGTGCTTCGCGGCCCGGGCACCTTCGATATGAAAGCAGGCTTTATTCAAGCGCTCTTTGCGTTAAAGGGAATTGAAGGTGAAGTAGCGCTAATTGCAACAACTGATGAAGAAATTGGCAGCCAAACTTCACGCGAAATGATTATGGAAGTTTCAAAAAATGCCGATGCAGTTCTGGTTTTGGAAGCAAGTTTGGATGGCAAAGTAAAAACGGGTCGGAAAGGAACTTCGATGTATCAAATCAAAGTTCACGGCCGCGCTGCTCACGCCGGATTAGAACCAGAAAAAGGTGTAAACGCCAGCGTCGAAATCGCCCACCAAGTTCTACAACTTTCCAAATTAGAAGATCCAACACATGGCACAACGGTGGTGCCAACTTTGATGCATAGCGGAACTTCGACAAATACTGTGCCAGAGCTTGCCGTAATAGATATCGATGCCCGTTCGTTCCACACTTCAGAATTAGAACGCATTGACAAAGCAATCAAATCCTTGAAAGCAAACCATCCAGAAGCCACGTTAGAAATCACTGGCGGATTAAATCGACCACCGCTACAACCTTCGGCAACTAAAGAACTTTACGAAATTGCCAAAGCCGTTGCGAAGCGAGTTGGGCTTGGCGATTTGGGCGCGGCGGAAGTTGGCGGAGCAAGTGATGGAAATTTTGCAGCTGCAGCAGGCGCCAAAGTTTTAGATGGACTAGGCGCAGTTGGTGGTGGCGCACACGCGGCAACGGAATGGGTCAGTGTTAAATCAATTGCAGAACGAAGTGCATTTCTACATGAATTAGTAAAAGAGTTATTGAAATGAGTGATGGGCCGTTAATTGTCCAAAGTGACAAAACACTTTTACTCGATGTAGATCATCCCCTTTCAACTGAATGCCGTCGAGCAATTGCGCCATTTGCCGAATTAGAACGGTCGCCAGAACATATTCATACTTACCGCTTAACAAATCTAGGTTTGTGGAATGCGCGCGCTGCTGGCCATGATGCCGAAGGTGTCATCGATACTTTAATTAAATACAGCAGGTATGCCGTACCAAATTCACTGCTTCTGGATGTTGCCGAAACGATGTCGCGCTACGGCCGGTTGCGACTAGAGATGAATCCAATTCATGGCTTAGTTCTAGTTACAACTGATTCTGCGGTTTTAGAGGAAGTAATTCGCGCTAAAAAGATTGCGCCGCTACTTGGTGCTCGAATTGATGACGAAACCATTGCAGTGCATCCATCACAACGTGGCCAAATTAAACAATCACTCCTCAGATTAGGTTGGCCAGCAGAAGATTTTGCAGGTTATGTCGACGGCCAAGCTCATCCAATTGATTTAAACCAAGATGGCTGGAAAATTCGTAGCTATCAAGAATTAGCTGCAGAAGGTTTTTGGCATGGCGGTTCTGGTGTTGTCGTCCTGCCATGCGGCGCTGGAAAAACCATAGTGGGAGCTGCTGCGATGTCGCATGCAAAAGCAACCACTTTAATTTTGGTAACTAATACCGTCGCTGCAAGACAATGGCGAGAAGAATTACTTCGTCGCACTACTTTGAATGAAGATGAAATTGGTGAATATTCCGGATCGAAAAAAGAAATTCGTCCAGTAACAATTGCAACATATCAAGTTATGACCAAGAAAAAGAATGGCGTTTACGCGCATTTAGATCTATTTGATTCCTATGACTGGGGCTTAATAATTTACGACGAAGTACATTTATTACCGGCGCCAATTTTCCGCTTTACGGCTGATATTCAATCAAAGCGTCGCCTTGGCTTAACTGCAACATTGGTGCGCGAAGATGGAATGGAAGGCGAAGTATTTTCATTAATTGGTCCAAAAAGATTTGATGTTCCGTGGAAGGAAATTGAAGCACAGGGTTACATCGCTCCGGCAGAATGTATTGAAGTTCGCGTAACTTTAACTGAGAGCGAACGCTTAGCTTATGCGACAGCGGAACAGGAAGAGAAATATCGCAAAGGTGCAACTACCAAAACTAAATCAAAAGTTGTGGAACAGATTGCAATGCACCATCAAGACGATCAAGTCTTGGTAATCGGCCAATATCTTGATCAATTAGATGAATTAAGTGAATTATTGAAAGCGCCAGTAATTAAGGGCGAAACCCCAATAGCCGAACGGGAAGTGCTTTTTAATAAATTCCGAAGTGGCGAAATTAAGTGTCTCGTTGTTTCGAAAGTCGCTAACTTTTCAATTGATTTGCCAGATGCGACAATCGCAATTCAAGTTTCGGGCGCATTTGGATCGCGCCAAGAAGAAGCGCAACGCTTGGGAAGAATTTTGCGTCCAAAATCAGATGGTCGTGGTGCTCGGTTTTACTCAGTTGTTTCGCGCGATACGTTGGATCAAGATTATGCGCAGAATCGTCAACGATTCTTAGCGGAGCAAGGTTATGCCTACAAAATTATCGATGCTGACGATATT
>CAYFKK010000043.1:0-5712 GCA_964343655.1 uncultured Actinomycetes bacterium
TTCAGAAACTGATACCGAATCTGTAACTCATCTCCTTAGTGATTTACGAAAAAAACATGATGGTGATTTGGCAGCTGCAATGCGCGACTGCGTAACCCAATTACGGGGCTCATTTACATTATTAGCAGTTCATGCAGATCAACCTGAATTAATTGTTGGCGTGCGCCGAAATTCACCCTTGGTCGCCGGAATCGGAAAAGGTGAAAATTTCTTAGCATCCGATGTCTCAGCGTTTATGGATAAAACCAAACGAGCAATCGAGCTTGGTCAAGATGAAGTAATTTCAATAATGCCAGACTCAATAGTTATCACCGATTCATCTGGAAAAGTTTTGCCAATCAAAGAATATGAAATCACTTGGGATGCTGCCGATGCCCAAAAAGGTGGCTTTCAACATTTCATGCTGAAAGAAATTTTCGAACAGCCAAAAGCTGTGGCCGATACGTTGATTGGTCGCTTGGAAAACAAGAAAATAAAATTAGATGAATTAAATTTTTCTACTGAAGAAATTAAGAAATTAAACAAGATTGTGATTTTGGCCTGCGGAACCGCCTATCACGCTGGCTTGATTGCTAAATATGCAATTGAAAATTGGGCAAAAATTTCAGTTGAAGTTGAGTTGGCAAGTGAATTTAGATACCGCACACCGGTTTTGGATAAAAACACGCTAGTAATTGCGATTTCACAATCAGGCGAAACCATGGATACGTTGATGGCGCTGCGCCATGCGAAAGAATTTGGTTGCAAAGTATTAAGTATTTGCAATACCAATAGCTCAACTATTCCACGGGAATCTGATGCAGTCCTCTATACGCATGCTGGACCGGAAATCGCCGTAGCCTCAACGAAAGCATTCTTAACTCAAGTTGTTGCCACTTATTTAATTGGATTAGCAATTGCACAAATTCGCGGCGAACTTTCAGATTCTGAAGTTGAATTGCAATATTCGCACTTGCTTGAGCTTCCAGCCAAAATCGAACAGATTTTAGAAACGGTTGAACCGTTACGTGCGCTTGCTCGCGAATTTGCAAAGAGTAATTCAGTTCTATTTTTAGGTCGCAATGTTGGTTACCCAGTTGCACTCGAAGGTGCATTGAAATTAAAAGAATTGGCTTACATGCATGCCGAAGGTTTTGCCGGAGGCGAACTGAAACATGGACCGATTGCGTTGATCGAAGCTGGAACTCCGGTCATTGCAATCATGCCGATGGAAAAGACTTTAGATGAAAAGATGATTAGCAATATTCAAGAAGTAAAAGCACGTGGTGCGAAGATAATTGCAATTGCACCTGAAGGCGTCGATGTCTTGGGAGCAAATCACCTAATCAGAATTCCAGAAACTACACCTTTGCTATTGCCGGTTCTGGCTACTGTTCCATTACAAGTATTTGCTTACGAAATGTCTATTACCCGCGGTAACGATGTTGATCAGCCACGTAATTTAGCTAAATCTGTAACGGTTGAATAATGCTGCGCCGTAGGCAGATGAATATCGCGCTTTATTGGGCGGCGGGACTTTTTACTGGATTTTTAATTGTTACGCAACAAGTTATAACTAACGGCCCACTAATAGATTTTGATGCCAAAATTGCAAATGCGAAGCGGCCGGTAGTAAGTGGCACGCTGAAATTTATATTGATGCGGATTGATAATTTAGGTTTGCGTGGTGTAACCGCAACAGTATTGATAATTTCTGCAATTCTAATTGCCCGACATTTCAAATCTTGGCGGCCCTTAAACCTTTCAATACTTGCCGTACTGGCACTTAATTTAGTTGTGGGATTATCAAAATTATTTATCGGTCGGACTAAACCGAAATTAAACGTTGATTTGGTCTACGCTGGTGGACTTTCTTATCCTAGTGGCCATGCATCAAATGCAATTTTGACCTGGGGAGTTTTGGCATATTTGATTTATAGATATACCCATCCCGAGAATTATCACGGCATTTTGATGGGGGTAGCGACGGGTGTGATTACAACTTTAGTTTGTTTAGTTTCGTTGTTTAGAAATACTCATTGGTTGAGCGATTTAGTGGGGGGCCTATTCATTGGCGGCGCACTATTAGTTATTGTGATTGCCGTGGATAGATTCGTGCCATCTAAGAGTCAGGTTTCCTAATGATTGATGGCGTTGGTATTGATGTTGTTGATATTTCAAGATTTGAAGAATCGTTGGAACGAACTTCTGGTATGCGTGATCGCCTCTTTACTGAAAATGAAAAAATTAAAGGAATAGCATCTTTAGCCGCTAGATTTGCAGCCAAGGAAGCGTTAGCAAAAGCGCTTCATGTGCCTCAAGGATTAAATTGGCATGATGCGGAAGTGGTCAATTTAGAAAGCGGTCGACCAGTCTTTTTATTTCGCGGCCAAATCGCAGATTTGATTGATGGTGCGGAAGTTCATTTATCTCTATCGCACGATGCTGGGATTGCTTCCGCCATCGTAATAATTGAGCGCTGATGTCTGCGTTAAGAGCCAAGGCTGTAATAGATCTTGGGGCAATCAAAGCCAATATAAAACATATACGCACATTAACTGCTGCGCCCGTAATGGCAGTTGTAAAAGCTGATGCATATGGCCACGGTTTAATTCCAGTTGCCAAAGCAGCAATTGATGCTGGAGCCGAATGGTTAGGAGTCGCGCTATTAGAAGAGGCATTTACACTTCGCGCAAATGGCATCACTGTGCCAATTCTTTCTTGGTTAGCGCCAAGTGGTTCAGACTTTAATCGGGCTAAGAAAGAAAATATTGATATCGCGATTTCGTCGCTAAAAGTTCTTTCCGAAATTCCGGCAGGGGCTCGGATTCATTTAGAAGTCGATACTGGCATGACTCGAGGAGGTTTTCTCGATGAATGGCCACAACTACTTAAAAGTGAGTTGAGTAAATACGAAATTGTCGGAATTTTTTCGCACTTTGCTCGAGCCGACGAACCAGCTGAAGCACAGAATCAAAGACAGTTGAAATTATTTTCTAAATATGTGGAAGATTTAGCATTACTTGGAATTACACCTATTAGACATATCTCAAATTCCGCGGCAACACTTTCTAATAAAGGCGCCCATTTTGATTTAGTGCGATGCGGAATCGCAATTTATGGACTTTCGCCAGATGTTAAATTTATGGGTAATTCAGAAAAATTGGGATTAAAACCGGCAATGCGCGTTGAAGCCAAATTGCAGTTGGTTAAAAGCGTTCCTTCCGGTAGCGAAGTAGGTTATGGTGCAACTGAAAAAACCTCGCGTGACACCAAAGTTGGCGTTGTCGCAATGGGCTATGCCGATGGCGTGCCACGAATTGCGCATGACGCGGGCGTTACTCATAATGGCAAAAGTGCGCCAATTATTGGCCGGGTTTCGATGGATCAATTTGTAGTTGATTTGGGAGCTGATTCTGATGCTCAAACAGGTGATTGGGTAACTGTATTTGGCGATAGTTATTCAATCGATGATTGGGCAAAAGCTAGCCAAACAATCAATTATGAAATAACTACTCGAATCGGTATTCGAGTTGTAAAGGTTTACCAATAAATGTTTTTGGTCGAAACGCCATTAGCGATGCAAGAACTCGGCATGAAAATTGGCAAAGAATTAATAGCAGGGGATGTGGTGGCGCTTAATGGGCCACTTGGCGCTGGCAAAACAGAATTAACGAAAGGAATTGGCGCCGCCTTAGGGATTTCCGAAATCACATCTCCAACTTTTGTGATCGCAAGAAGTTACAAAAGTAATCCACCATTTATTCATATGGATGCCTATCGATTAATGGCCGGCAGCAACCCATTGGCTGAATTAGAAGATTTAGACTTAAATTCAGAAGGAGCCATTACGGTAATTGAATGGGGCGATTTGGCTAGCCACATAAAAAGCGATTATCTAGAGGTTCGAATTGATCGAAGTGATGCGGAGCGTGAGATCCGAAAAGTTGAATTAATTGGTCATGGTGATCGTTGGAAAGCTTTTTCTGTATGAAAATTACTCTAGCTTTAGATACCGCAACCAACCGCACAATCATGGCGCTGTTAAATGGTGACCAATTAATTTGGTCTGAAAGCCATGACGGAGCGACTGAACACACCGAAACTCTAATCAAGTTAATCACCGAAGCTACTAAAAAAGTTAAAAATATCGATCAAGTAATAGTAGGCATGGGACCAGGACCATTCACTGGATTGCGCGCTGGAATTGCATTTGCGCAGAGTTTTGCTTTTGCTCGTGGCTTACCAATTTTTGGCGTCTGCTCGCTGGATGCGATTGCGGCGCCAATTAACGATGAAGAATTTATTGTCGCAACCGATGCTCGACGTAAGGAACTTTATTGGGCTCATTTCAAATCTGGTAAGCGGATTTCTGGTCCCAATGTAAGTTCACAAGCTGAATTGCCAAAAGTTAAAACCTATTATGGATTCCCAGATTTAACTTATTTCCCTAAATTAAAAGAAACTAATGAAGTTACCGAACCACTTTATCTTCGACATCCAGATGCCGTACCCACGGCGGAGCGAAAATGAAAATTCGTCAATTAACTTCAATTGATTTGCCGGCAGTGGTTGCACTAGAGCGTGAAATATTTAAAAAAGAAGCGTGGAGCGTTGGTCAATTTAAGGAGGAATTAGCCGGTACTCCGCTAACCAGATATTACGTCATAGCTGAAGATGAAAATCAAAATTTGATTGGTTATGGTGGGATCGCGCAAGGCGTGCCAAATTTTGAAGCAGATATCCATACTCTTGCAGTTGCCGAAAAAGCTCGGCGAAAAGGCGTTGGTCGCCGAATCATGGCGGAATTAGAAAACTGGGCAATTGGCCGCCAAGCCAGTGAAATTTTTCTAGAAATGCGAACGACTAATCTTGAAGCTAAGCCACTATATGAATCTCTTGGCTATGAAGTAATTTCTACTCGCAAAAATTATTACGGTAACGGTATCGATGCATTCGTCATGCGCAAAGTGGTGACAAAATGAGCGAACCATTAGTTCTTGGAATTGAAACTTCGTGTGATGAAACCGCCGTTGGAATCGTTCGTGGTCGAAAATTAATGGCGAACGTAATAGCTACCAGCATGGATGAACATGCGCGTTTTGGCGGTGTGGTTCCAGAAATCGCGAGCCGAGCACATTTAGAAAGTTTCCTGCCAGTATTGCGCCAAGCGCTTTCCAATGCCAATGTGAAAATGTCAGATGTTGATGCAATTTCGGTAACAAGCGGCCCAGGTTTAATCGGTGCTCTCCTAGTGGGAGTTTCCTCAGCAGCAGGTTTGGCTAGCGCGTTAGAAAAACCGTTATATGGAGTTAATCATTTAAGTGCGCATATATCGGTTGATTATTTAACGCACGATAATCCAATTGAACCCACGATTGCACTACTTGTTAGTGGCGGTCATTCATCTATTTTGCAGGTAAACGACATTACTAAAGATGTAATAAAACTTGGTGCGACTATGGATGACGCAGCTGGAGAAGCTTTTGACAAAATTGCTCGTATTTTAGATTTAGGTTTTCCAGGCGGTCCAGCGATTGATCAAATCGCTAAAACTGGTAACCCAACTGCCATTGATTTTCCACGCGGATTAACTACGGCAGAAGATTGGCGAACTCGCCCGTTTGATTTTTCATTTTCCGGATTGAAAACTGCAGTTGCAAGATATTTAGAAAAATCTCCAAATGCAATTAAGAAAGATGTGGCAGCATCATTTCAAGAAGCAGTAGTTGA
>CAYFKK010000044.1:0-5490 GCA_964343655.1 uncultured Actinomycetes bacterium
CGGCTTCTGGCGCAAAAAATGCGGTGTCGGCAATTCCAGTTCCGCGCATGTAATCCACGGCCTTAGCGACAATGCCACGTGGGTCGCGTGAATAAGGAGTGTTATCAATTGGATTATGAACACTGAAAAGAATAATTAGTGTTTTCTCTTTACGGAATGGATCAATGTAGGCAGATGATGGAACTGGAAGTAGCTTCATATCTGATTCGTGAATTGATTGAAAGCCACGAATCGAAGATCCGTCAAACATCAAACCATCGGTGAAGACAGCTTCGTCGAATGATTCAGCTGGCACGTTAAAGTGATGCTGAATACCTGGTAGATCAATGAAGCGGATATCAACCAACTTCACATTTTCTTTCTTTATATAGGAAAGAATTTCTTGTGCATTTTTAAACATCTAAACTCCAATTTAGATTTTCGATGGGCGCCTTTGACCTCGTTATGGATGGAATCTTAGGTTTGATAGGTAACTAAGAGTTAATCCGTTTGTTTCGGCCGTGTTAAAAATCGGGGGCGGCAGTGGATATGCTCACTCCTATGAGCGTAAAACAGGTCAATATGGTCCGCCGGCTTGCCGCGTTAACCATCGATTGGATTGCGGCCTACCTCATCACCAACGCCTTTCGAATCGGCCCGGCGTCAGGGAAAAGTGCGACGATAATGTTGATCTTTTTTGTCGAAGTAACGCTTTTGATTTGGCTTCAGGGTGCAAGTTTGGGACACCGCTTAATGGGTTTAAAAGTTGTTGATTATTACTCTGGCGGCGCAATATCACCGGTACAAGCATTTGTGCGCACCTTATTGGTCTGTTTAGTTGTTACCGCAATTACTTATGATGATGAAAATCGCGGATTACACGAACGTTTTAGCCGAACTAAATTAATTAGAAGTTAATTCGAATTAATTAACGTTTTGGAATTTTGATTCCCTTAGGCATCGGGCCCTTTGGAATCGGCATACTAAATCCACCTACTGCGCGAAGCCGTGCCCGCACTTCACGAAGCTGGGTCGTATTTAATTTCTTAGGTAATTTCTTTAAATGCTTCTGAAGTTTGCGAATTTGAACTCGATCTTCGCCTTCGCCAACCAAAATTTCAGTAACTGGTACACCGGGTACATAACGTTCGGTTTTGCGACGTTCATCTTGCAGAAGTTGACGAACAGAACTTCCACCTTCGCCGACTAAAACTACGCCAGCTTTTCCGGCAGCGCGATGCACCATATCTTGATTTCGATTAACTGCGACAGCTGGAGTGGTCGTGTAACCGCGACGTATTGCCATTAAAACTGATGCCGCAGCGCCAAGTTGTCCTTCGATCGATGCATATGCAGCCGATTGCGCTTGGTTGCTAAAGAAATACATTGCAGCGAGAGCGGCAAATGGAGTTCCGACAACTGCGCCATAAACCGGATGGCCAAGAGATGCCGCGATTGCAACAACTACAACTTCGACAATTAAAAATACACCCAATATCGTTACACCAATTAATGGTTTTTGCGATTTAGTAATTTTGTAGCTTTCCCGAACTTGGCTAACCCAAGAATTACCGGAAGCTTCGCCTGATTTCTCTTTTTTCTTTCGACCGAACATGGTTCAAGAGTTTAGCGGGGCAGGGGCAGTGCCACCTAATCGTTGCGGCGCCCACCGTTTTCCAACATGAGAATCTGGATACTCTTCCTGCAATTTATGTAACATCTCAATCATCTTATTTCGAAGTTTGGTTTCGGCCTGATCGACATCTTCATTCTTTTCAAAATAAATCGGTTCGCCAATCGCCATATATATTGGAATGTGTTGCCGTCGAAAATTTCGCGGTAACCCTTTAGTCCAAATTCGTTGTGATCCCCAATGAACAAGTGGAATTACCGGAACGTTGGCACCCATTGCTAGCCGTACAGCGCCAGATTTCATCCCTTTTATTTCAAAACTTGTCGAGATTGTTGCTTCTGGAAAAATTCCAACAATTTCATTGCTGCGTAGCGCACGAAGAGCTGCTACAAAAGAAGTGCCGCCATTTTCACGATCAACTGGAATGTGATGCATTCCGCGCATGAATGGTCCCGCATATTTATTATCGAAAATTTCTTTCTTTGCCATGAATCGGACGTATCTGCGTTTTGGTAAAAATGCAGTTCCGGCAATTGCAAAATCTAGATATCCAATGTGATTCATAGCTAGGACTGCACCATCATTAATCGGAATATTTTCGTCACCCTTAATTACAAACTTCAAGCCCAGCGCATTCCAAATTCCGCGAAAACCGCGAATTGCTAGTGGATATATAAAATCCGACAAATTATTTAACCCGCGCCTCAATTGCTTGTTTATAAAGTCGACCAGCGCGGTAGCTCGAGCGCACTAGCGGGCCGCTCATTACACCCTTAAAGCCAATCGATTTTGCTCTCTCTGCCAGTTCAACAAATTCATCAGGCTTCACCCAGCGCATAACTGGATGGTGTTTGTTCGTAGGGCGCAAGTATTGAGTAATGGTAATTAAATCGCACCCAGCGTTATGCAAATCTTGAAGCGCCGTTTCAACTTCAGAAATCTCTTCACCAAGACCTAAAATTAAATTTGATTTCGTCACCAAGCCAAAATCTCGTGCTTGTGAAATAACGCTTAATGATCGGTCGTAGTTAAAGGCTGGTCTAATTTCTTTAAATATTCGTGGCACAGTTTCAAGATTGTGTGCGAAAACTTCTGGCCGTGATTCAAATACAGTCTGTAGTAATTCTGGCTTTGCGCTGAAATCAGGCGCCAACATTTCCACGCCCGTCTCCGGATTTAATTCGTGAACTTTCCGAATTGTTTCGGCGTATAACCACGCACCTTCATCCTCTAGGTCATCGCGAGTGACACCGGTGATGGTGGCGTAACGAAGTTGCATGCTCTTAACAGATTCAGCAACGCGACGTGGTTCATCGCGATCAAGTGGCAGCGGTTTGCCAGTATCAATGTTGCAAAAATCGCAACGGCGAGTACAACGATCGCCGCCGATTAAAAATGTAGCTTCGCGATCTTCCCAGCATTCGAAAATATTTGGACAGGCCGCTTCTTGGCAGACAGTGTGCAGACCCTCGCGTGAAACCAAAGATCGAAGTTGCGAATATTCCGGCCCCATGTGGGCGCGCGTTTTAATCCATTCTGGTTTTCGCTCGATCGGAGTTTCAGCATTGCGCGCTTCAATCCGAAGTAATTTGCGACCTTCAGGTGAAACGCTCATACGCTAACTCTAGCGAGTGCCGGAAGTAAATGTTTTTCCAGAATTGGCGTGACTTCGGCGATTGTGATGGCACGGCCGAGCTCTAGCGCCATACTGGTGGTTATTACGTCAGGAAGACCACATGCAATGATTTCATTAAAGGCGGTTAAATCCGGATTAACGTTTAATGCAAATCCGTGCATCGTGACACCCTTTGCAACTCGAATTCCAATTGCTGCAATTTTGCGATCGCCCTTTTGATCGCGAATCCAAACGCCAGAATTTCCTGGAAATTGTGTGGCCACAATTCCAAATTCTTTTAGCACCTCAATCAATACTTCTTCTATTAATCTAACAAATCCGACAACTTCGTTTCGCTTGGCTAATCGAATTATTGGATAGCCAACGATTTGGCCCGGGCCATGCCAGGTAATTTTTCCGCCGCGATCAACATCAACTACATCGATGCCATTTTTTGGCCGCTCTGAATTTTCAGTTCGGCGACCAGCGGTGTAAACCGAGGGATGTTCCAACAAAATCAATGTATTGGGTGCTTTGTTTTCTGCAATCTCTGCATGAATCTTGCGCTGTTCATTCCATGCCACCTGATAATCGACAATTCCGTGCCTAACGATATGAATCTCACTAGAAAGCACGCTCATAGAACCTAGCCTATAAAGGTAGCCTTCTCCCAAGCAAAAAAGCGCTTAATCGTCACTGGGAGCAATCGCCTTGAATAAAAGTAAATTTGGTCGGCCGTTTTGGAGTGCAATAGTTGTTATCTTTATTTGGTTTGGCGCTAGTGGAGTTTTTGGCCCACTTTTTGGCAGCCTCTCATCGGTTCAAACCAATGATCAAGAATCATTCTTGCCAGCAAGTGCCGAATCGACAATTGCATCGCGTGAAATTGCCAAATTTTCCGATCAGAACAATATTCAATTACCAGCATTAATTCTCTTTGAAGGTGACGTAACTCAAGAAAAAGTCATCGAAGTAAATGCCTGGTTGCAATCTATTCCAAATAAGAAGATTGAAAAGAGCGAGAAAACCATCGGCGAATTTCTAACTCAAGGTCAGCCGGTGGTGGCATATCCATCTCAAGATGGCAAAGCGATTTTGGGATCGATTCCAATTAGCTTGGAAGCCGCGGGGAAGCAGTTAGAAAATAAAGAGCCGGTATTGCCAGCAATTATTAAAACAATTCGTGATGGCGTTGCCGAATATTCAAAGAGCGCCGGCTGGGCGACCAGCGTTACCGGTCCAGGTGCAATCTTGGGTGATCTTTTTGGCGCTTTTGGCGGAATTGATTCCACACTTTTATTGACAACTCTCGGTGTGGTTTCAATAATTTTGATTTTGGTTTATCGGTCGCCAATTCTTTGGATTTTGCCATTAGTGTCAGCTGTCTTTGCGCTTTCAACTGCGGGCGGAATTATTTATCTATTAGCTAAAGCCAAAGCGCTCACTCTTAGTGGTCAATCGCAAGGAATTCTTTCGGTTCTAGTTTTAGGTGCGGCAACCGATTATGCGCTGCTCTTAATTTCACGCTACCGCGAAGAGCTACATCATCACGAATCAGTCGTTGATTCAATGCGCGTCGCTTACAAAGGAACATTCGAACCGATTTTGGCATCAGGTTTAACAGTTATTGCTGGCTTGATGGTTCTGCTTCTTAGTGATTTAAAAGGAAATCAATCACTTGGACCAGTTGGTGCCATCGGCATTGCTTCATCGATGATTACGATTTTGACGCTGCTCCCAGCGCTCTTAGTTGTCTTTGGTCGTTGGATTTTTTGGCCACGAATTCCAAAGTTTGATGATCGCAATGCGCAACTTGAAGGATTTTGGGCGAAAGTTGGAAATTTAGTTGCGCGCCGCCCAAAACCATTGGCAATCACCACTGCGATTGTGCTTCTTATTTTGGCTGGTTTCTCAACCACATTGAAGGCCGATGGGTTATCAACGACCCAAGCATTTACTGGGAAAATTGATTCGGTTGTTGGCCAAGAAAAATTATTGAAGCATTTCCCTGGCGGGCAGGGCCAACCAACGGAAATCGTGGTTAATCAGTCATCAGCGGAAGCTGTTGCCAATGCCGTTTCGGCAATCAGTGGCGTCGCTTCAATTGATTATTTGCGTGCTGGCATTGAGTTACCGGGGCAACCACAGCCACCGATTAAAGTGGTACAAGATAAAGTAATTTTAAATGCGACCTTAGATTTTGCACCGGATTCCGAAGCGGCGCGAAAATTAATTCCAAAAATTCGCGAAGTGGCGAAGAGCG
>CAYFKK010000045.1:0-5428 GCA_964343655.1 uncultured Actinomycetes bacterium
ATCGAACCACGATCGTAACCTCACCCCAACCAATCAACTCAAAATGGTGTTGCAAGGGAGCCATTTTGAAAATTCGCTTTCCGCCCGAAAGTTTGAAATAAGCAACTTGGATGATTGTTGAGAGCGTAATGATTACAAAAAGCCCACCAATTAAAAGTAATAAAAGTTCGGTCCGAGTAGTTACCGCCAACCCTGCTAAAGCGCCACCAAGCGCAAGCGAGCCGGTGTCGCCCATGAAGATTTTTGCTGGTGAAGTGTTCCACCATAAAAACCCAGTACATGATGCAGCCAATGCTGCTGCAAGAACTGCCAAATCGAGCGGATCACGAACAGAATAACAATTAGGAGAAGTTGCAATTGCACATGACTGACCAAATTCCCAAACACCAATTAATACAAAAGCTAAAAAGGACATAACTGAAGCTCCGGTAGCTAAACCATCTAAACCGTCGGTCAGGTTTACACCATTACTTGTCGCAGTAACCATAATGACTACCCAAATCACAACTAAAACTGCACCAAGCGTAATCCCAGTTTCTATTATGGCAAATAGATTTTGGGAAATTGGAGTAAGTCCATCGCGATCTGGGAATTTCATACCTAAAGTTGCAAAAGTTGCCGCCACTATGACTTGACCGCCAATTTTTTGCCAAGCAGTCAAGCCAAGCGATCTCTGCTTAGCAACTTTGAGCCAATCATCTAGAAATCCAACAAAGCCGAGACTAATAAAGAGTCCGATTACCAAAATTGCGGAAGTTGAAATTGCTGTACGGGATATTAAGTGCGAAATTAAATACCCGGCTACCGCTGCGAAAGCGATGACGATGCCTCCCATCGTTGGGGTTCCGCGCTTAACGTGATGGGATTTTGGACCGTCATCACGAATTATTTGGCCGTAACCGCGTTTTGCCAGACTACGAATCAGAATTGGGGTGCCAAAAAAACTGAAGAGAAGGGAAAAAACTCCAGAGAAAAGTATCTCTCTCAATTCTCACTCCGTTCTTGTTCTGCTTTCCAGCGCTCGATTATCCCGTCTGCTAACTCATTTAGCGCTTCGGCACGAGAAGCTTTAACTAAAACCACATCTCCAGGTTCGATTTGAGGGAGGTATTCCAGCGCACTTTGAATTGATTCAACATAAATTCCACCATAATCCTTATTTTTAACCGCTATTAAATGATCAATTCCAAGTTCAATCGCAAGTTTGCCAATTTTCTCATGTGCAGTTTTACTTTCGGATCCAAGCTCATGCATTGTTCCAAGGAAGGCCCACGCTGCACCGCCGCGTTCTTGTGCGAATAAAGCTAAAGTGCGAAGAGCGGCAGAAATTGATTCTGGATTGGCATTATATGAATCATTAATCACCAAAAGATCTTCTAGATCAATTAGCTCCATTCGCCACTTACTTTTGAGTTGCGCACTTGATAACGCGGAGGCAATTTTCTCGCTACTTATGCCTAGAGCTACCCCAACCGAAGCCGCTGCCAGCGCATTTGGAATTTGGTGCAGGCCAATCAATCTAAGCGAAACCGAAACCCGATCATCGGGAGTTACTAAATCAAAGTAGGCACGTCCCTCACGTGATTCAATTTCAGCAGCACGAACCGTGCAAGAACTTCCTTCGCCAAATGTGATTTTTTTACCTTTAAAATTTTTTCCCATAGCTGGGGTTAAATCGTCATATGTTCCAAGAATTGCTATTCCATTGTTATCCAAGGAGTCAATCAATTCAGCTTTGGTTTCAGCGATTGCGGCGCGCGAACCGAACTCCCCAAGATGCGCCGTTCCTACGGTTAATACCACGCCAATATTTGGCTTAACAATTTCTGATAATTTTTTTATATCGCCTTGATGTCTAGCGCCGAGTTCGGCGATGCAATATTTTGTGCCTTTATTACAGTGCAGCAACGTTAATGGCGCGCCAAGTTCATTATTAAATGATCCTTCCGGAGCCACGGTTGTCCCATTTAAAGAAAGTAAATGTTGCAAAAGCTCTTTGGTTGTGGTTTTACCTTGGGATCCAGTAATTCCGATTACGATTAGATCTGTTAGTTGGGTGCGAACATATTTTGCAATTTCACCAAGTGCAACAAGGACATTTTCTACTTTGATGTGAGGTTCGCTTACTTGTTTAGTAGTAAGTGCTGCCACTGCTCCATTTTGAAGCGCATCGGCAATAAAATTATGGCCGTCAAGTTTTTCGCCTTCTAGCGCAAGAAAAAGAGAGCCCCTGGTGGCTTTGCGAGAATCAAATACCGGAGCACTCGTTATTAATAAGCCCTGATCACAATTGGAAATCCCACCAGTTAATTGGCAGATTTTTGCTACCGATAAATCAATCATTAATTACCTGCAATCGCATTGGCCAGGATTACGCCATCATCAAATGAAAACTTTTTCCCCTGTATTTCTTGCCCAGTTTCATGACCCTTACCTAGAACTGCTACGACATCACCCGGTTTTGCTAACGCAACTGCCCGCTCAATCGCCATTTTACGGTCGACAATAACTTCACCTTTATGCTCGCCCGACATCTGCTTCAAAATTTCAATTGGATCTTCACTGCGTGGATTGTCACTTGTAAAAATAGCAATATCACTACCGGCCACAAGCGCATCGCCCATTAATGGACGCTTGCTCCGGTCGCGATCGCCACCACAACCAAGAACAGCAATAACTGACCCGTTAGTTAATTTTCGAGCTTCAGCCAAAACACGATTAACAGCATCAGGTGTGTGGGCATAATCCACAAATGCTGTAAATTTTTGACCAACCTCAACTTTTTCAAATCTACCTGGCGCGCCACGATATTTACTTAAATTTGTTGAAATTTCAATTGGGTCGATTCCACTCATGTATGCAATGGCAACAGCCATCAATAAATTATCTAAATTAAAAGCGCCAATCAGAGAGGTTCGACCTTCGATCAGGATTCCGCCAGCACCGCGAATTTTGACCTGATCTTGATCAATTGATTCGTAATGCCAATCTGCGCTAGTTGCCATCCTTGAAACAGTCGTTACCGGAATTTTAATCAGCTTGGCAAGTTTTGTACCGGCATCGTTATCGATATTTATGACCGCTTGTTCGCTCAACCCATATTGAAATAATTTTGCTTTGGCATTGAAATAATTCTCCATATTTTCATGAAAATCTAGATGGTCCTGAGTCAAATTGGTAAATCCGGCGATATTGAAGTGACAGCCGATGATTCGATTAAGTTCTAATGCGTGACTTGAAACTTCCATTGCGACAGAACGAATATGCCGTTCGCTCATTGTCGCCATAATTGCCTGCAAATCTGCCGCTTCCGGAGTTGTATGCCGACTTGGTAGAACTTCAGAATCAATTAAAGTATTAATTGTTCCGATTAAACCACTACTCCAACCTGCAGTCTGCCAAATTTGATGGAGCAAGGTAGTGATCGTGGTTTTTCCATTTGTGCCCGTAATCCCAACAGTGAACATCTTTTTCATTGGTTGGTCATAAAACGCGGCTGCTAACTCACCAACTAATTTTCGTGGGTCACCAACGACAACTGTTGGCAAATTTTTACTTAATTCCGAACCTTTAGCATCGGTAATTACCGCAACCGCTCCCTTTTGTGCCGCTAGAGCTGCAAATTCAGCACCGTGATGCTTTTCGCCTGCGATTGCCAAAAAGATATCGCCACTACGAACTTCGTCGGCATTTTGAGCAACACCGGTGACTTCAAAATCTGTTCCGAAATATTCAATTCCAATTGCATCTGCTAATTTTGAGAACTTTATTTTTTTAGTTTCAAGCGGCCGAATCATGTTTGACCTCGGCTTCATTTAACGCCATTGGTTTTGGTTTGCCCCCAGTAGGTGCAATTTTTTTACTTTGCAGGACAAAGCTCATCACATCATGAAATACCGGGCCACCCAATGCGCCGCCCCAATGCATTCCTTGTGGCCGCTGAATAGTTACGTTAATAACATACTTAGGATTATCGGCTGGCGCGAATCCGATAAAGGAAGCGGTGTAACCGCTGTAGCAATTGCATGATTTATCAAAGCGCATCGCAGTTCCAGTCTTACCTGCAACTCGATAACCTTTGATTGCTGCCGATGGAGCAGTTCCACTTGGAGTAACGACGCTCTCCATCATCAGTCGCATCGTTTTTGCAGTTTCGGGACTGATTACCCGAACTCCTTTTTGATTGCGTTTTGCTGGGGTGAACCTTCCTTGCGCATCGGAAGTTCCTGCGATAACAGTTGGCGAAACTCTGACACCATTATTTGCAATTGTGGCAAAAACTTGCGTTGCCTGCATCGCCGTTACGGAGTAACCCTGACCAAAAGCAATTGTTGGCAATGAGGTGCCACTCCACTGACTAACTGGGGCCAAGATTCCATTTGATTCACCAGGTAATCCGGAGTTTGTACTTTGACCAATTCCAAACTTACGCAGATAATAATGAAGTTTTGTTGCGCCGAGTGATTCACCAATCAAAATTGTACCGGTATTGCTGGAAACTGCCAAGATTCCAGTGGTGGTCAATCTTTGAGTTTTATGAAATTCATGATCTTTGATTTCTCGATCAAATCTTTTCACCTTATAAGGTACTGAAAAAACTGAATTTGGATTGACTAATTTTTCTTTAATTGCCGCTGAAATTGTCATAACTTTCCCAGTTGAGCCAGGTTCGTAAACTTCTTGAACTGAAGGGTTGAAAAAATCAGTCAACTTAAATTTCTTAGTATTATTTGGATCAAAAGTTGGTGCAGTTGCGTGTGCCAAAATTTCGCCAGTTTTAGGATCCATCACAATTACGGTGCCGCTCAAAGCGGAAGATTTTTTAACCGCGTTTGTAATAGATTTTTCTGCTACCCATTGAATATCGCGATCAATCGTTAATCGAAGTGAAGTGCCAGGTTTTGCTTCAACTTTAATCTGCTGTGATCCAGGAATTCTGGTTCCAAATCCAGTTGCAATTGCTGCTTGGCCATTGATACCTGATAACGTTGAATTCCATGCACTTTCTAACCCTGCAGCACCATTTCCGTCATCTTTTGTAAAACCAAGTAGTGAAGCTACTAAATGTCCCGAAGGATATTCTCGGGTATACATTCTTTCAGCAAAAATTCCGACGATTCTTTGATCCAGATTCTCTAGATTTAAATTGTTATTAAAGTTTGTGATATCTGCTTTTAGTTTTTGCCAGATGGCTGGTTTCACATATCTTGCAACTTCGAACCAACGCGCAGTGCCAATAATTTTAGATTTGATTATTTCCGGATCCATCTTTAGATATGGCGTTAAGAATTCGGAAGTTTGGCTCGGATTTGTGATCATTTTTTGATCAACCACAATTCGATACGAATCAACACTTCGGGCAAATGGTTCGCCTTTGTTGTCGGTGATGGCACCGCGAGGCGCTAACAGCGTGGTGGTTTGTGTAAAA
>CAYFKK010000046.1:0-2232 GCA_964343655.1 uncultured Actinomycetes bacterium
CATTAAAAAGGGTCGACTTGCCGACATTTGGCAGACCGACGATTCCGATTGAGAGGCTCACGAGGAGTAGAGCCTACGGGGGTTCGTCAGTACTTCCTGACACGATAAGCCCATGCAGGTCGTGACCTTATTCATCGGATTAGTACTTGGTATTGCGCTTGGATATTTATTTGCGCGCAGCCGTGGCGGAGGCATCGATGTTGCTGCGGAAATTGCGAAAAATAATGAAACTGTTGCGATGCGTTCTTCGATAGATGAACTTACAAAGAAATTGGCTGAATTAAATAATAATTCGGTTGCTTCAGATGCTGCGATTCGCACTGAAATCAAAACCATCAATGAGTCTGCTACAAAATTAGCTGGCGCGTTGGCTAACTCTCAAACTCGGGGCAAATATGGTGAAGCACAATTAGAACGCTTGTTGGAATTTGCTGGATTACAAGAGGGCGTTGATTATGAACGCCAACGTGGAATCATAAATAGTGATGGTGGCGCCGGTATTCCAGATATTAAAATCTCAATGCCAAGTGGTTTCAAAATTTATATTGATTCTAAATTCCCATTTACAAATTATTTTTCAGGCTTAGAAACAAATAGCGCCGAAGAGCGAGCAAAATATATGAAGTTGCACGCCGACGATTTATTAAAACACGTAACGGATTTAGCTAAACGTAAATATGATAGCGATCCAGGATCGGCAAATTTTGTCGTAGTCTTTGCGCCATTTGAATCTATTTTGGCTGAGGCGCTAACAGCGAATCATCAATTGCTTTTAAACTCATTTGAAAAAAATGTCACCATTGTTGGACCAGCGAATATGTTGGCGCTCCTACGCACAGTAAGCATGGGATATTCGCGCGATAAATTGGCTGAAAACGCACATCAGATTCAATTAATTGCTGGCAAGTTGGTCGATAAAATTGAAAAGAGCCACGAACATCTAGAAACTTTAGGTAAACGAATCGCGAGTACGGCGACTGCATACAATCAATTAGTAGGCACTGTCGGTTCAACTGTGACAAAAGATGTACGTGAAATGATTGAACTTGGATTGCCGCAACGAGAAATTGCACAACCAAAAATGATTAATCCGCAATTACGCCAAATTGGCGGCGACTTCATCGAAGATGGGATTATTGATGCCGAAGCAGTTGAGGAGAATTAATGGCAAAACCTGGACTTAAAAAAGAGGGTGTAGTAACGCTACAAGCATTAGCAATTATTTTATTTTCTGGAATTGAATATCTAATTCGCCAAGGCTTTGGAATTATTTCTGGTTTTATAATTTTGGCAGCATTTATTTTGGGCAATAGATTTGGACGGTCAGGGACTGCTTATGTTGCAGCGGTAACTCCGCCGCTAATATTTGGCGCCTTTGCCTTAATTCTTTCCATAACGCACAACGGAATTCACATCTCAAAGTTATTTATTGATTTCATCGGTTCGCTCGCAAGCATCGCACCGTGGATGTTACTTGGTGCGATTTTTGCCTGGTATCAATTTTTACGTTGGCGCAGATCTATTTCGATGTAGCTTTTAAATCTTTCCGAAGCTCTTTTGGAAGTGCAAAAAGTAGCGATTCTTCTTTGGCTGTAACTGTCTCAACGTTTTCATAACCACGCACTGCCAACCATTCAAGTAACTCTTCAACCAAGATTTCCGGAACAGATGCACCGCTGGAAACCCCAACAGTAGTGACGCCTTCTAACCATTCAGGTTTAGCTTCTTCGGCATAATCAATTAAATAAGCCGCTTTAGCTCCATATTCTTTGGAAACTTCTACGAGTCGGACTGAATTTGATGAGTTAGTCGAACCTACGACCAAGACTAAATCGGACATCGGCGCAATTAATTTAATTGCTTCTTGACGATTTTGAGTTGCATAGCAAATGTCATCGCTTGGTGGATCAACTATTTGCGGAAACCGACTCTTTAAAATATAAACGGTTTGAAGTGTCTCGTCCACACTTAAAGTAGTTTGGGATAGCCAGGCAACTTTTCTTTTTGGGTCAATTTGAACCGTTCGCGCCTCTTCTAATCCATCGATAATCGTTACATTATTTGGCGCTTCACCAGCTGTGCCTTCGACTTCTTCGTGACCGTTGTGGCCAATTAATAGAATTTGCATATCATCTTGGGCATATCGCCGAGCTTCGTAGTGAACTTTTGTCACCAGCGGGCAGGTGGCATCAATGGTTTTTAAATTTCGCTTCACAGAATTCTCGTGAACTG
>CAYFKK010000046.1:2242-5418 GCA_964343655.1 uncultured Actinomycetes bacterium
TTGGTGCAACGCCATGCGCAGAAAATACAACGGTGGCACCTTCTGGAACTTCATCAACTTCGTTTACGAAGATTGCACCACGTTTTTCTAATGTTGCGACCACATGTTTGTTGTGCACTATTTGTTTGCGGACGTACACCGGTGCGCCATATGTTTCTAACGCCTTTTGGACCGTGACTACAGCGCGATCAACGCCGGCGCAATATCCGCGTGGTGCTGCCAATAGAACTTTCTTTTCTGTAGCCATAATTGATAAGTCTAATAGGATTAGTAAATGCTCGAAACTTCACCGGAACGTCCCGTAACAGTTAAAACCATCACGGAAGCGGTGAAGGAATATATCGATCGCCTTGGCGCAATTTGGATTGAAGGCGAACTTTCCGAAATTAATGAGCGAAGTGGTGGCATGGCGTTTATGCGTCTCCGCGATGCATCTGCTGACATGAGTATCAATGTCATGTGCCACAGATCTGTAATCTCTGAGATTTCACCTATTCCACAAAATGCACGGGTGGTGATTTATGCAAAACCAAATTGGTACACAAAAAGCGGCACATTAACTTTTGCCGCCAAGGAGATGCGCCAAATTGGTGTTGGTGAATTATTGGCGCGATTAGAAGCACTCAAGAATTTATTAGCTAAAGAGGGTTTATTTAGCGCTGATCGCAAAAAACCACTTCCATTGCTGCCAAAAAAGGTCGGACTTATCTGCGGCCGAAATAGTGATGCGGAAAAAGATGTAATTGAAAATGCTAAACGACGCTGGCCCGCCGTTGAATTTGTTATCAAAGAGGTTGCAGTCCAAGGCGCTGCGGCGGTAACTGAAGTTTCGCAGGCACTTATTGAATTAGCGGCAATGACCGAAGTAGAAGTTATTGTCATAACTCGCGGCGGTGGCTCGTTCGAGGATTTGCTTCCATTCTCGGATGAATCACTAGTGCGCTTAGTTGCCAATTGCGATACGCCAATTGTTAGCGCCATTGGACATGAAAAAGATGCGCCACTTTTGGATTTAGTTGCTGATTACCGCGCTTCGACTCCTACCGATGCTGGTAAGCGGATAGTTCCTGATTTGGACGAGGAAATCGAATATATTCAAATACTTCGCACTCGATCTTGGCGCCATGTTTCAAATCGATTTGAACGCGAATTGGATAAAGTGAAAGTTTTGAACGAAAAAGTTCATCGCGTTTTACGCCACCGAATTGATTTAGCTAGCGAAAATTTAACTCAGGTAATAGCTCGCATCCGAGCCTTATCGCCACAATCGACATTGGAGCGTGGTTATGCCGTTGTTCAAATGAGCGATGGAAAAATCGTTCGCGATTCAAAAGAATTAAAAATTGGTGATTTAGTTAGGTTGCGATTGGCTAAAGGTGAGAGCGCAGCCACAATCGTTAATGATGAGAAGTAGTAGATTTAACCCATGGCGATTTCCTATGAAGCAGCTCGCGACGAGTTAGCCCAAGTTGTTGCCAAACTTGAATCCGGAAGTACTACTCTCGAAGAATCGCTCAAACTTTGGGAACGCGGCGAAGAATTAGCGAAAATTTGTGAAGAGTGGCTTGCAGGCGCTCGAGCAAAATTAGATGCGGTGGCACCAGATGAGCTTTGAATATTCAGATTTATTGCCAATCGGGAAAGATCTAACTCAATATCGGTTAGTAACTAAAGATGGCATTAGCGTTGTCAAACATGGCGATTTAGAAATTCTTGAAATTGCACCAGAAACGCTAACTAAATTAACCGAAACCGCAATTCACGATATTAATCATTATTTGCGAGAAGAACATTTGCAGCAATTGGCAAATATTTTGAAGGACTCTGAAGCTTCGCCAAATGATCGCTTCGTAGCCCTTGATTTATTAAAAAATGCCAACATCTCGGCTGGCGGAATTTTGCCAATGTGCCAAGACACCGGAACTGCGCTTGTGATGGGTAAAAAAGGACAACGCGTTTTCACCAAAGAAAAAGATGAAAAATCGATTTCCGAAGGCGTTTACAACGCTTATACGAATTTGAATTTACGTTACTCGCAATTAGCTCCAGTAACTATGTGGGATGAAAAGAACACAGGTAATAATTTGCCGGCCCAAATCGAAATCTATGCTGATACAGATCACGAAGACGAATTCAACTTTTTGTACATAGCCAAAGGTGGCGGAAGCGCAAATAAATCATTCTTGTATCAAGAAACGAAAGCAATCCTAAATCCAGATTCTTTTTACACCTGGCTGGATGAGAAATTGCGTTCTATTGGTACTGCCGCTTGCCCGCCGTACCACTTAGCAATTGTTATTGGCGGAACAAGTGCTGAGCACACTGTAAAAACCGCAAAATTGGCGAGTACAAAATACTTAGACTCGCTGCCAACAACCGGTGATGCCAAAACTGGTCGTGGTTTCCGTGATTTAGAAATGGAAGCAGAAGTTCTAAAAGTTACGCAAAAACTGGGAATTGGTGCGCAATTTGGTGGCAAATATTTTTGTCACGATGTTCGAGTAATTCGCTTACCGCGCCATGGTGCTTCGCTTCCGATTGCGATTGCAGTCTCGTGTTCTGCTGATCGCCAAGCGAAAGCAAAAATAACAAAAGATGGCGCATTTATTGAAGTGCTAGAGCGTGAACCGGCCCACTTCTTGCCAGAAACTGAAGATAAGCATCTTTCAGATGGAGTTGTAAAAATAGATTTAAGTAAACCAATGGCTGAAATTCGTGCCGAATTAAGTAAATACCCAGTCAAGACCAGGCTTTCACTAACTGGTACATTGATTGTGGCTCGCGATTTAGCGCACGCCAAAATAAAAGCGATGATTGAAGCTGGCAAACCGATGCCAGATTATTTAAAGAATTACGCCGTTTATTACGCAGGTCCGGCAAAAACTCCAACAGGATATGCCTCGGGTTCGTTTGGCCCAACCACTGCCGGTCGGATGGATTCTTATGTTGAATATTTCCAATCTCGTGGCGGTTCATTTGTTATGTTGGCAAAAGGAAATAGGTCTAAACAAGTGACTGATGCTTGCAAAGCACATGGTGGTTTTTATTTGGGATCAATTGGTGGACCTGCTGCACGACTAGCACAAGACTGCATTAAAAAAGTTGAGGTACTAGATTTTGAAGAGCTTGGCATGGAAGCGGTTTGGAAAATTGAAGTTGAAGATTTCCCGGCGTTT
>CAYFKK010000047.1:0-5235 GCA_964343655.1 uncultured Actinomycetes bacterium
GGACATCACGAACACCCAGATGTTGTTGGTAGCCGCAATCGTCTTGGCGTAATTCTTTTAATCGTCGCCGACGTGGCGTTCGCGCTAGGAATCTTGTTCACCTACTTCTATTTACGTTCCCAGAACATAAATGATGGTTGGTTACCAAAAGCTACCGAAGAGACCAAAGCAATCTTGCCGGTGGGTAATAAAGGCGCAATTACAGTCACTCTGATTGCCGCCTTTGGTTACTTTATGCATTGGGTAGCGCTAAAGGGCGCTCGCGCCAAAAACGATGCGCAGCTAAAACTTGGTGGTTTGGTTGCATTTTTAGCATCGGTCGTTGCGTTAGTAATTCAAAACCAACAGATCGCCAATGCGCCATTCACTTTCTTTAATGGTGGATATGCATCTTGCTATTACTTAATCACGATCTTGAACGAAGTTCACTTGATTCTTACCGTTTTAATTGCGTTAGGAAACTGGAATCGATCAAGAAAAGGTCTATACCGCGCTAATTATTGGCACGTTGAAATCGTAAATATCTGGTGGCTCTGGATGGTAATTTCATCAGCGCTAGGTGCCTTTGCGCTTTCGTTTAATTAATAGCAATAAATAATTTCTAAAGTAAGGTAAGCCACCTCATGAAGACGAGGTGGCTTCCTGCTTATCTGGCCCTAGGAACTGTTTGGGGTTGCTCTTTTTTATTTATTAAAAATGGTTTGGAATTTCTAACGCCATTTGGCGTGGCCTTTGGTCGGTGCAGTTTGGGTGCACTTACTTTGATTTTGATTGCCAAATTGCGCAAAATTAAATTATCGCGCGATCCCAAAATTTGGGGACATTTGCTGGTGATTTCGCTATTGCTAAATGTATTTCCGGGATTTTTATATGCCTTTGCCGAAACTAAAGTAACTTCAATTTTGGCTGGAATTATTAATGCAGTTACGCCGCTGATGACGGTTTTAGCAACGCTATTGATTCATCGCGCCGATAAACCAAAAGCAATTCAACTTTATGGCTTAGCTGTAGGTTTTGTTGGCGTCATGATCGTGATGGGCGTTTGGAATGGACTTGGTACCAATCCGATTCTCTATGTTGGTGCGCTATTTCTGGGCGTAACTTGTTATGGATTTTCCTTTCCATATTCGCGCCGCTTTGTAATGCCTCATAAGTTGGAACCAACATCGATGGCCACAATGCAACTGATCTGTGCGGCTTTGGTTCTATTACCAACATTTTTAATGGATGGCATCGCGAAATATGAATTTAAATTAGTGCCAGTACTTTCGATGTTGGCACTTGGCATATTTGGTAGCGGCATTGCCTACATTTGGAATTTTGAAATTATTGCCGCAGCCGGCGCGGCCATCGCATCGAGCGTTACCTATCTGACGCCAGTGGTTGCGGTAATAGTTGGCGTGATTTTCTTAGGCGAAGGCGTAACTTGGTATGAACCAGTTGGTGGATTGGTGGTCTTACTCGGCGCTGCGATCGCGCAAGAACGAATCTTTAATCGGGCCCGGCTCTAGCCCAGCTGCGGCGTGATCCACATTCTCACCGCGCGCTAATTGCGCTGCGTGAGCTTGGTTATGCCAACGTTCTTCAACTTTGCCAAAGCGCCAAATTGCAATTGCTAAGGCCCAAACAATTACAAAGCCAGCCACGATGTAATAACCAACTGAATTTAAATCCAAACTATTTGCATAATCCCAAACCCCGCCAGTTAAATTCAATTGACGCGAAATAACTTGCATAATTTCAAAGCCGCCAATAAATAGCGCTACCGCTACTGATAATCCAGTGATTACGATGTTGTAATAAACCTTGCGAACTGGTTTAGAAAATGCCCAACCATATGCGAAGTTCATAAATGAACCATCGATGGTGTCGAGCAGTGACATACCGCCCGCGAAAAATAATGGCAGCGAAAGAATCGCCCACCATGGCAAACCGGCAACCACTGAGGTGCCAGCCAAAACTAATAAACCAATTTCAGTTGCAGTATCAAAACCTAAGCCAAATAAAATACCAAGCGGATACATTTTCCATGATGCATCAATTCGGCGCGCAATTGGTCGGAAGAAGCGCATAAAGAAACCGCGATTATTTAATTGTTGCTCTAACTCTTCTTCGCTATATGCTCCTTGGCGCATCCGTCGGAACACGCTCACAATTGAGAATAGAACAACTAAATTTAAGATTGCAATCAACATCAAAAAGGAACCACTAACAGTTAAACCAATTAATCCGGTGTAATGGTGAAGTGAAGAATTTTCATCTTTTAATTGAGTGCCAAGTGCTTTAATTCCAAAATTTAATAAAATTGCGAGCGCGGCAACAACTGAAGAATGTCCAAGTGAGAAAAAGAAACCAACGGCAAGCGGTCGCTTTCCTTCGGACATTAATTTTCGGGTGGTGTTATCAATCGCGCTGATGTGATCGGCATCGAAGGCATGGCGCATTCCTAGGGTGTAAGCGAGCGCGGCAGTTCCCCAACCGAAAAATGAACCATCGGATAATTTAAAATCGCCAGTTCGAAGCGCAGCCCACATCAAAATTGCGCCAGCAATATGGAGAAAGGCGATAAAGCCAAACATGGCGGCTAACCGGCGCCACTCATCCCGCGTTAGCTGGATTCGCCCAGGTTTATGGGGCGTAACGAGCGTGTTCAAGGGGGCCTCCCGGCTAGATGCAAATCGTTTGCAAGAAGGATACAGGGGGTAATTTGCGCCTGTCCAATGGCCTTGGCGAGTACGCTTTCGCGCATATCGAAATTGAAGGAGATCAAATGCTTCGCAAAGTTCTAGCATTAATCGCATCAACATCTTTAATTCTTTTGGGAACGCCAGCAGCAGATGCTGCAACAAAATCACCGGCGCCAAAATTTATTAAGAAGCCATCTTCAAATATGAAAAATGGCGGCGAAGGTAGCGCAGAACATGAAGCTAGCGAGAGCGCTGAAAACGAAGGCGCCGAACACGGCATGGTTAAGAAAGTTTCTAAGAAAAAGAAGAAAGTAAAGAAGTAAATCTAGCGTTATAACTTCATATGGGTGAAGAAGATAACGACGAGATCCTGACCGAAGAGATGCTCTGGGAGCGAATCCCAGAGGTCGAAGGTGAGGAACGGGCCAATACTTATTACGAGTTAAGTGCTCGAATTTATGCGCGCGGCCAATATGACGAAGCGCTGGCGCTCGCCGAAACTGCGCGCGATATTTATTCAACTTTGGCAACTAATTCTTCGAAAGAAGGGCTAGCTCAAGCCTATTCGGCGATTGGTTACAACTTAAATCAACTAAAGCGGATGGATGAAGCCGCAACTGCAATGAGTGAAGCGGTAACAATTTTGCGTGGCAATAAATCACCGATTGCGCTGGAATTGGCCTGCACGTTAGGCGAGTGGTATTACTCATCATTAAATTACGAAAAAGTTATTGAAACCATGACTGAATGCGTTCAAGAACATTTAGTTGATGGCAACGAACTTGGCGCGGCAAATGATTTACATTTAATCGGATCAGCGCAACGCGAATTAGGGCAATATGAAATTGCCGTCGAAACATTCTTTGAAGCGCGCCGATTGTATAAATCGTTGAAAGAAGTTATTTCAGTGGCCCGGTGCGATCAGAAAATTGCCTCTTGTTTAGTTGAGCTCGGTGACGGCCAGGCAGCGCTAGATCGCGCCCGCAAAGCGATGGATGTTTTTGAAACTGCTCATGATTCGCGTCGTTTGGTGTTTGCGCTTTTTGAATTTGGTAAAGCCCAAGTTCTACTTGGTGAATTAGACGAAGCGCTGGCGACTTTTGATCAGGTATTAACTGCCGCTTCCGAAGACGAACCACGCGATTTTGACTTCATTGTCAGCATCGAATCGCGAATTGCGCAGGTTTTAAAAGAATTGGGGCGGACCGAAGAAGCCACTGAAATCGAACGCCGAATCTCGTCGGTCTCGGAAATTTTGGGAGATGAATAATCTAAAACAGCTCGAAGAGATCACCATCAATATGGTCTGTTTGGGAAATATTTGTCGGTCACCAATTGCTGCCGCAATTTTGCATAACCGGACAAAAGATTGGGTAAATCCAAAAATAATCACCACAAGTTCGGGCACTGGGGCGTGGCATGTTGGCGAAGGCCCACACCCTTCGTCAAAAAAGATTTGGGAACGTAATGGTTTTGTTTACGATCATAAAGCGCGTCAATTTAGTAAAAATGATTTTTATAGTAGCGACCTAATTTTGACGATGGACAGCCACAATTATCAGAATGTGTTATCACTTGCCCCAAGCCCCGAAGAAGAGGCAAAAGTTTTTATGTTGCGCTCATTTGATAAAAGCGCTGACCCAAATGATTTAGACGTACCCGATCCTTATTCCTTGCCCGAACGGGCATTTGAACAAGTTTTTGAAATGATTGATCGCGCCGTGACTGGCTTATTAAAAGAATTAGCGCGGTAAATTCTGTAGCGCCCAGTGGTACATCGCAATCGCACCAGCGGCAGAAGCATTCATAGATCTAGTGGAACCATATTGGCGAATTGCTAATAAAACTTGGCAAGCAGCAATTCCTTCTTCGGACATGCCCGCGCCCTCTTGGCCAAATAAAAGGACGCATTTTTCGGGCATTTGATAACTTTCCATTTCAATTGATGAATCGACATTATCAATTCCAATAATTGGCAATGCCTTATCAGCACAATATTTGGCAAACTCTTCAATCGTTGAATGGTGAATTACGGTCAAATATTTATCAGTGACCATAGCGC
Source organism: uncultured Actinomycetes bacterium (assembly GCA_964343655.1). GTDB lineage: Bacteria > Actinomycetota > Actinomycetes > Nanopelagicales > Nanopelagicaceae > ZLKRG08. Next base: position 4,750 of record CAYFKK010000047.1, read on the forward strand.
CGCGGCGATTCCAATCGCGCTTGCCAACAATATGAACTGCATTCACATTAAATGCATTTGCCGTGCGCACAATCGAACCGATATTTAAATCATGTTGCCAATTTTCAATTGCAATCTCTAATTTGTGGCGCGATTTATTTAAATCGGCGACGATAGCTTCGACTTTCCAATAGCGATATTTATCGAGCACATTGCGGCGATCGCCATTCTCAAGAAGTTCTAAGTCGTATTGATCGCCAGTTGGCCACGGTTTTGTATGCGGTCCCACACCGACCACAGGGAAGAACTCCCCTGGACCGATCTCTGCTTTAGGCATAATTGGAACCCTACCGATAATTAGTAAATTGGAGAAAAGATGAACTTCGTCGCGGCAATCTTTTTAGGCATTCATATCTTTAGCGTTCTCGGGATGCTAATCATTCTCCTACTTCAAGCTAATAAACCTGAGAAGGAAATCAAGAACGGTTTCTTGCACGCCGCATGGAC
>CAYFKK010000048.1:0-4685 GCA_964343655.1 uncultured Actinomycetes bacterium
TGCACCAGTAAGTAATAACTTAGCCATGAATTAACTCCACTACGTCGGGTTCGCGCTCGCGCCAATTGTTGAATTCTTCCTTACTTAATAAGGTCATTTGACTAAACGGGGGCGCCAGGAAGCAGAGCACGAGCGAGAATTCACCTGTAGTGCGGGCAGCCATCCAAGTCCGTGGCACGATCGAAAATTGGGAATGATCAAGCAGATTTAACTCGGTAGGCCCATCGCCAGTGCGGGTGAATAATTCAACTGGCGCACCATCAAGATGAACCCAAGTTTCACGTTCATTCAAAATGTGCCAAGCCGAAAATTGATCGGGTGTCATTAAAAAATAGATGGCATTGCCAAATTCATCTCGATGTAACAGCGAGTAATAACCACCTTCACCTTCTAACGGCTCGAGATTTAAAGTTTCAATAGCCTGGGCAGCGCTAGCGAATTTCATCAAGCGCCTTCACTCGGCTAGCTACCCGACTTCTTAAATCAGTAACATCAACTTTGGTCAGTTTTCCAGAACGCAACACCGGTTCGCCATCGACCCAGACATCAGTCACATCAGATCTTCCAGCAGCAAAAATTAATAACGCTGGAAGGTCATGAATCGGTGTTAAGTGCAATGCGGTTAAATCAATTGCAATTAAATCTGCCCGCTTTCCAACTTCGATACTGCCAACTAAATCATCAATGCCAATTGCTTTGGCACCTTCAATTGTGGCTGCTCGGATGATCGCGGCCGGCTGAACTTCAGCTGGTGAATGTTTTAGCGAAACCATGTGGGCCGCCAATCGCATTACCGACCACATATCTAAATCATTACTTGATGAACATCCGTCAGTTCCAAGCCCAACTGGAATACCGCGCTTGGTGTATTTAAGAAAATCTGCAATTCCGCTCGCTAATTTGAGATTACTTCCTGGGCAATGTGCCACTGCGGCACCTTTAGTTTTTGCCAAATCCAAATCTGAATCACTTAAATGCACGCCGTGTCCAAATACGGTTGGGGAATCTAAAATTCCAGTTTCGTGGCAGATCTGAGTTGGCGTTTTTTGATATCGGTCGGCAACTGTTTTGTTTTCATTGCTAGTTTCCGATACATGTAAATGAATTCGGGCGTTTAATTCCTTCGAAATCTTTGCCACATCAGATAGATGTTCCGGCGAATCTGTGTAAGTACTATGCGGCATTAAATAAATTGGAACTTCAGGACCGCCAATTTCTTTTAATTTAGCCGGCCATTTTTTCGCAAACTCAATTCGCTGTGCCCATTCCAAACCATCTAAGCCCGGGAAATCAAAGAAAATCGGTCCCGCTACATGGCGCAATCCGACTTTTACTGCCGCAGCATGGGTGGCATCAGGATTGAAGTACATATCTAAAACTGTCGTGGTGCCACCTTTGATTGCTTCGGCTGCACCAAGTTCGGTACCAAGTGCGCAAGTTTCTTTATCCATGATGGCGCCTTCAGCTGCCCAAACTTTTTCCAAAAATCCATCTAAATCTACGCTTTCAGCCCAACCGCGAAGTAACGCCATCGCTAAGTGGGAATGGGTGTTGATTAGCCCGGGCATAATCAATTTGTTTTGCGCATCAAAAACTTCAGTAATTTCAGTTGGAATTGTGACTGGATTTATCGCTTCAATCACGCCATTGCGAATAACTAGCGTGGCATCTTTTAATACTGAATTATTTGCATCTACGGTATAAATAACCGAAGCATTTTTAATTATTAGCGACATTTAAATCCTGGTGATTGCTCGGTCAAAAATATCGATAATTTTTTGAGATGAAGTTTTTAGAACTGCCGAAATATCTTCCATTGTAATTTTTTGATCAGAGACACCCGCTGCTGGATTTACCGAAAGCGCAATCGCGGCGTAACGTAACCCAGCTTCGCACGCCAAAGTAACTTCTGGGCAACCAGTCATGCCGACAACAGTTGCGCCGACCGAAGCAGCCATCCTGATTTCAGTCGGAGTTTCAAACCTTGGTCCGTTAAAACCGGCATAAATTCCATTTTGTTTAACTTCGATTCCTAATTCTTTTCCAGCTTCGGTAAGGATTTTTCCGAATTCTCGGTCATATGCATCGACAACATCAACATGTTGCACGCCGCCAGGTTGCACACCGTCAAAAAATGTATTTTCACGCCCGGAAGTGAAATCGATGAAGGCAGTAATAATTTGTAAAACACCAGCAGCCAAGTTTGGATCAACGCTACCTACCACGTTTACCGCCAAAACTTTAGTCACACCTAAATCTTTAAGAGCTTGGATATTTGCGCGATAATTAACTTTGCTTGGTGGAACACTGTGATCAACTCCGTGCCGAGTAACAAATTCAATTGGAACGCCATTCAAATTTACAGGAGTGATTAATGCATCGCCATAAACTGTCGAGATTTTTCGTGGGTGATTACCTTCGAGGGCTGGAAGTGAATAAAAGCCAGTTCCAGCAATAATTCAAACCGTAGCCATGTCTTCAATTTACTCAAAGTAACGCATAGGTGTCACCTTGATGAGGTTGAATATGAGAGTGATGGCTGACGTTCGTGTATTTAAAGGCGGGCCAGGCACTGGGAAAACTACTAAATTAATTGAAATTATCACCTCTGCCATTAAATCTGGTGAAAATCCAAATTCGATATTGCTATTAACTTTTGGCCGCGAACGCGCATCAGAGCTCCGCGATGAAATTGTATTTAAGACTGAAAGCACTGCCTTCGAACCATTAGCAAGAACTTTTCATGCGCTCGCTTTTTCGATTTTAAAAGCTGAAGGGCAAAATCCAATTTTGCTCTCTGGCCCAGAACAAGAGAGTTTTATTCGACAATTATTGGAAGGTGCGGCCTGGCCAAGTGAATTATCGGCGGCAGTTAAAACGCGCGGTTTTGTTCGAGAGCTGCGCGATTTAATTTCGCGCGCCACCGAACGTGGTTGGAGTTACGAAGATTTAATTGGCGAAGAATTTTGGCCGGATGTTGCAAAATTTTGGCGCAGCTATCAAGGCGCAATCGACATGGAAGATGTTTCAATTTCCGAAGTTGTGACCCGATTAGATTCATCACAACTTATTTGGCAAGCAGCTACGTTATTAAAGAAAAATAGTGAAATTCGAACTCGTTGGCAAAATCGATTCAAAATCATATTGGTTGATGAATACCAAGAATGCGACAAAGCGCAACGTGCGCTACTCCAAGAATTAGCCAGCAACCAATTAGTAATCGCAGTAGATGCAGATTCGACAGTTGGTCGATTTCGTGGCGCTGATCCGGAAGGAATTGATCAAGCATTAGATTTTTTTAAACCAAAAATTGAGGTGTTAACTGAAAATTTTCGTCAAAGCTCCGAATTGTTCACAGCCGTCGAAAAGGTGGCCAATAAGTTTCCAGGAAGCAAACGAAAATTAACTTGTACTTCAAAATCTGCTGGCCAATTTAGTGCAAAATTATTTAGCGATAGCGGCAGTGAAGCAGCATTTATTGCTGATCAAATTCAACGCGCATTTTTACAAGACGACCTTAATTGGTCTGACATTGCAATCATACTTCGCACACCGGCAACTGGCGGAGCAATTCGAAGAGCGCTAGTTCGAAGCGGCGTTCCAATTGCATCTGAATTGCAAGTGTTATCAGAAAATGCAGCGCTCGAACCGATTCTATTTTTAGCCGAAAGCGCAATCTATGAAAATCTAACTTATGCAACTGCTGAAAAATTGCTGTTATCTGAAATTGGAGGCTCGGATTCCGTTGATTTGCGCCGAATTCGTCGCTCATTAATTGAAAAATATTCCGAAGAGTTGGGCAAGAGCGGGTCAGAATTAATTGTAAGTGCAATTATCGAGGGCGGCTTGGAAATTGATGGTGGCGCTGCCTTGGAAAAATTGCACAAGATTTATTTAGCAGCGCGCAAAGTTGCACGGGATAAATCGACAAAACCAGAAGATCTTCTTTGGGTGATTTGGAGCAATTCTGGTTTGCCCGAAAAATGGCGAACCTTGGCCTTAGCTGGTGGAGTTCGGGGATCGTTTGCCGATCGCGATTTAGATGCTGCAATGCAACTATTTGAAAGCGCTCGCCGATATGGGGCGAGATTTAAATTTGGTTCCAAAGCCTATTTCTTTAAAGATATTCGGAAAGCAGAAATTGCTGGCGATGTAATTACAGCCCGCGGCGCCAGACCAGATGTGGTCGAAATTCTTACGCCATATACCGCCAAAGGTCGTGAGTGGAAATTTGTAATTGTGGCTGGAATTCAAGAAGGGATCTGGCCAAATTTAAAAGTTCGCGGCTCGCTTTTGGGTAGCGATCGATTAGTTGAACGAGACCGTAATCCAGATCTAAATCGAATTGATTTAGAACTGGTTGCCAAAGCTGCTGTTGCCGAAGATGAATTGCGACTTTTTTATGTTGCTCTAACTCGCGCGAGTAATAGATTGTTAATTACTGCAACTCAGAGTGAAGATTCCGAACCATCTAATTTCTTTGAATTGCTTAGCGAAGAAACAGAATTTGCCGAATTACCTCAGAGATTAAATGCAGCATCAGTGATTGCAAAACTTCGGCGGGAATTAATCGAAACTGGATCAAATTCGGCTGCCACATCGTTGAAAGCGCTCGCCGAAGCTGGTTTTGCCGCTGCTGATCCGGTTAATTGGTACGGCGCAGCGAAAATTACAACTAGCGATTC
>CAYFKK010000048.1:4695-5219 GCA_964343655.1 uncultured Actinomycetes bacterium
CTACCGATTCAGTCGTTAGCGAGAAAGAAGAAGTTCGAATTTCGCCAAGCGGCGTTGAAAAATTTGAGGAATGTGAACTGCGCTGGTTCTTAGAAACAAATGGCGGGCAAGGCGGAAACTCAACAGCCCAGATGATTGGAAATATGATTCATAAATTCGCTGAATTAGCCGAAACCAACAATGCGCCATTTGAAGCGCAAGCAGAAATTCTGGAAAAGAATTGGCGGTTAATTGATCCCCAAACCGGTTGGTTAAGTAAGAGCTCAGAAGGTCGAGCATTAATGATTTTGCGTAGGTTTTATCAATATCGCGAGAGCACAGATCGGAACTTCATTGATGCTGAAAAACGATTTGATTTCAAAATCGGACGAGCGCGAATTCGAGGAAGTATCGATCGAGTTGAAGCCACAGTTGATGGTAAAAAATACTTAGTGGATTTTAAAACTGGAAAAACCGATATATCTTTAACGGAAGCAAAAACCAATGCCCAGATGCAGCTTTATCAATTAGCTTTAATAAAAGAG
>CAYFKK010000049.1:0-5194 GCA_964343655.1 uncultured Actinomycetes bacterium
CAATTTCTAGAACTTTATTTGATTTAGCGGTCGACGGCGATATAAATCGTGAACCGAACAGCCAAGTAGGTCTCGCGTTATCATCGGCAAGTCACGCAGTTTTAGCAAATACCGAAATTGATGATGGCGCAAATAGCGAAATAATTACTGTCGGAATTGCTAACGATTTAAGATTAGCATGCTCAAATTTAGCGGCGGAAATAATTGAAGCACGAAATGAATTGACCCAAGAGGCTTTAGTGAAAGAAATCTCAATCGTTTCAAATATCGAACGAATTGCAGATTCGATTGATGAAAGCTCACCTGCATTGAGCGATGTTTCGACTCCAGATGAACCTGCAACGCAAAAAGTGATGCAAGTTTCACCAATAGATCAGACGACGAAATTGAGTCGCCGAATTTGGCGCGCCATTCGCAAATTTCTTCGCCGCTAATTTTTGTGCTTAAATCGCCCTGTTGTTCCGGGGGTCGGTGCAATTCCGAACCGGCGGTTACAGTCCGCGACCCGCACGAAGCCATCGGGCGGTTGATCTAGGTGAAATTCCTAAACCGACAGTCAAAGTCTGGATAAAGGGACAAACGATGCACCGTGCTCGTTTCTCTTCCTGGAATTTTTACTAGGAGGACAACAAATGTCAGTAATTAAATGGTTATTCGAAACCAATTTTCAATTCGGATCAAAATCAATACCAGTCCGAGAAGTGCTCGGTGGCGTATTAGGTATCACCAGCGCATTTCTTGGCATGAAACGAAAAGTTGCAGCTTGGCCCGTTGGCATTTTTGCTGACGCGATGCTGTTTACTGTTTTTCTTGGCGCTGTATTCGCCTATTCTGAAAACGATGCGAACTTTTACGGCCAAGCAAGCCGTAATTTACTTTTAATCATTGTGAGTATTTATGGTTGGTCTCGTTGGGCTTATCATAAAAAAGTTGGCGGACCAGGAAAACCTGCGGTTATTCCAAGATGGACCACCAAAAAGGAGAGACTGTATCTAGTCCCAGCAGTAATCGTTTTCTTTTTAATTTCGATGCAAATATTTAAAGCTCTTGGTGAAAGTGGCACTTGGCTACTTGTAGACACCTGGATCTTTACTGGAACTGCATTGGCAACATTTGGAATGAGTCGTGGCTACGTTGAATTCTGGCTCTGTTGGATTGCAGTGGATCTAGTTGGAGTTCCGTTTGCCTTCGCGAATGGTTATTACCCAACCGGAATTCTTTATGCCTGCTATTTGCCTCTTGTAATTTGGGGATTTATTTCTTGGCTTCGAATTTCGAAAGTCGAGAAAGAAACGATTCCGGCTTATTCTGGAAAGTGACAAGCCACAGTCGAATTACCAACTAGCTTCAACTCAGGTGTTGTGGAGGCGCAAATGTCTTGCGCCTTCCAGCACCGAGTGCGGAAGCGGCAACCAGATGGCGGATTAATTGGATTTGGCACATCGCCAGTTAATTGAATCCGTTCGCGCGAACCAGCTGCATCCGGATCAGCTTCTGGAATCGCTGACAAAAGAGCTTTGGTATATGGATGACGTGGATTTGAATAGAGCGTATCGCGATCAGCAAACTCAACAATTTTTCCTAAATACATAACTGCAACACGTTGTGCGAAGTGGCGAACGACAGCTAAGTCATGAGCGACAAAAACAAAAGCTAATCCGAAATCTTTTTGTAAATCCTTCATTAGATTAATAATTTGAGCTTGAATTGAAACATCAAGAGCCGAAACTGGTTCGTCAGCAACAATTAGTTTTGGCCGAAGGGCAAGTGCACGCGCAATTCCGATTCGTTGACGTTGCCCCCCGGAAAATTCATGAGGGTAGCGGTTGTAATGCTCTGGATTTAAACCAACAATTTCCAATAATTCTTGAACCGCCTTCTTAGTACCACCTTCTGGTTTGATTCCATTAATTTTCATTGGCGTAGAGATTATGGTTCCGACAGTGTGGCGCGGATTTAGAGATGCATATGGATCTTGGAAAATCATTTGCAACTTTGGTCGAATTGAAAGTAATTGCTTTGAATTTTTATTTGATATTTCTTCGCCATCAAATTCAATAGATCCAGCAGTAGGTTCGATCAATCTCGTAATTAACCGGCCAGTTGTCGATTTGCCGCAACCCGATTCGCCAACCAAACCAACAGCTTCGCCCGCACCAATTTCGAACGAAACATCATCAACTGCCTGAACTGTTTCAGTTTTGCCAAAAAATGACTTTTTAGCTACCGGAAAATGTTTAGTTAAACCAGTTACTTTTAAAATCGTACTCATATACGGGAAGCCACCTCAGAATCAAAAATCTGATTACGCTGATCTTGCGATAGATGGCATCGCACTAAATGTCCAGAACCAGTAAGTTGCGGAACTTCGGTGCTGCAAGCAGAACCAACTTGAGAAGTGTAAGGACAACGCGGATGAAACGAACATCCGCCTGGAATCGAAATTAAACTCGGTGGCATTCCCGGAATCGCATTTAATTTTAGATTTGGATCGCTAGTTAATCGTGGAATGGATGTTAATAAACCCCAACCGTATGGATGCTGTGGTCGCTTCAAAACATCATGCACTGTGCCGTATTCAATTGCTTTGCCGGCGTACATAATCAATATGTCATCAGCTGTTTCGGCAACAACACCCAGATCATGAGTAATTAAAATAATCGCAGTGCCAAAATCTTTTTGTAAATCGCGAAGTAATTCTAGAATTTGTGCTTGGATTGTCACATCAAGTGCCGTTGTTGGTTCATCCGCTATTAGTAATTGCGGATTGCATGACAGCGCCATGGCAATCATTGCTCGTTGGCGCATTCCGCCCGAGAATTGGTGCGGATAATCTTCAGCTCGTTTTTGAGGTTCTGGAATTCCAACGCGATCTAGCATTTCAATCGCACGCTTCTTTGCATCAGCTTTTGAAACTTTATTGTGTACCAAATATGCCTCGGCAATTTGGTCACCTACTTGATAAAACGGATGTAGCGCAGCGAGGGCGTCTTGAAAAATCATCGCCATAGATTTTCCACGCAATTGGCGAACTTGGTCTTCGGTCGCGGAATTAATTTCAGTGCCATTTAAATTGATTTGGCCATTGATAATTGCCCGAGAACCTTTGTGTAGACCCATGATTGCCAAGCTGGTAACTGATTTTCCAGAACCGGATTCGCCAACAATGCCGAGCGTTTTACCCTTTTCAATCGAAAACGAAACGCCATTAACTGCATTTACCAATCCGTCTTCAGTTGGAAACTGAACGGATAAATCTTTAACACTCAAGATGCTCACGAAACACGCACCTTTGGGTCTAAAACCGAATAAAGAATATCAACGACAATATTTGAAATAATAATAAAGAAAGCTGCGACCATAACGGTGCCAACTACAACTGGAAGATCTAAGTTACTAACGCCTTCCGTTGCTAATTTACCAAGACCGGGGATATTAAAAACATATTCAGTAATGACGGCGCCGCCAAGTAATTGACCCAAATCCAAGCCAAAAACAGTAACTATTGGCGTGATTGTTGCTCGCAAAACGTGTTTCATATTAATTGTTTTTGCTGGCAAACCCTTAGCGCGGGCAGTACGAATATAGTCTTCCGACATAACTTCAATCATGCCGGCTCGAGTTAATCGTGAGTAGATTGCTGAGAGCAAAAATGCCAACGTTAACCATGGCAACGCCATTTGTTTTGCCCAATCAAGTGGATATTCCAGCGGCGAGGAATATCCGGGTGTGGGCAGCCATTGCAACTTGTCGACAAAAATAAATTGCAACACCAATCCAACGAAATAAATCTGAAGCGAAGCGGCAGCCAATGCGACTCCTTGAGAAAACTTATCGACGAAAGTTCCGCGTCGAAGTGCCGAGACAAAACCGCTTGATAAACCAATTAAAAGCCAAAGAACTGACGCGCCCACAGCAATTGAAAGCGTTGCTGGAACTCGATCTTTAATTAGCGATGTGACTGGTTGATCAGTTTGGAACGAGTAACCGAGACACGGCGCCGCGCATTCGCGCGCTGCCTCAGTACCGGCCGAGTATGTTCGACCGACAAAAATACCTTTTATAAAACGACCAAATTGAACTTGCAGCGGTAAATCCAATTCCATGTCATGGCTGATTTGGGCCATTAACTCTGGCGTACAGGATTTACCACATGCTAAACGTGCTGGACTTGATGGAAAAATGTAAAAAATAGTGAAAACAATTGCAGTTACGATTGCCAGCACACCGATTCCGGTGCTGATTCGTCTTGCAATAAATTTCAACATTTTCTAAATCCTTTTGATTTTAAGTAGTCGCCCCGACAATTAATGCCGGGGCGACCAACTATATTTTTCGATTACTTCTTTACATATGCGTTGATAATGGAAACGTCACCGTATCCATATTCAACGTATGCGTTACCAATCTTCGAACCAATCATTTGATGAGAGGTTTCGAAGTAAACAGGAACCAGAACCGCCTTATCAACGATTAGTGACTGTTCGATATCGCCAAGAGTTTTCTCTTGTTGCGCAGAAGCTTGCTTGTCAGCTGCTTCAAACTTTGCCTGAAGATCAGGGAAGTTTGCGCGAGCTAAGTTGCTCTTAGCATCCGTTGGAGCCATGGTGCGGCCGTCATACAGCGCGTACACAGTTCCCGAAGCTAGTGGCCAGTCAGGCATCCAAGAACCTTGAATTACATCTGGTTCTTTTTCAACGCCACGTTTTGCCGCAGCATCATAGAAATCAGCACGTGGGTACTTATCCATGATTACAGTAAATCCAACAGCTTCAAGTTGCTGTTGTAACGCAGCAGCACGATCTGGCTCAACACCCTTATCGCGATATGCGATTCGAATAGTCTTTTTAGCAGATGCACCTGCCGCAGCTAAATATTCTTTAGCTTTTGCAACTTGTGCTTCTGGATTCTTGGTTACATCGCGACCACATACATTGAATTTACGATAAGCCGGCTTAAATGTTGATGGAATTGTTGAGTTCGAATACGAACCAGCAATTGTGCCACCAGCAGCAAGCAGGATTTGCTTGTAATCAAATGCGCATTGAATCGCTTTGCGGACGTTCACATCTTTAACCGTGTCTGCGTTGATAGCGTAGTAGCGGCTATAAGTTGAGTCATAGCTAAATAAACGATTCTTGTACTTAGCATTGCCATAAACCTTGGCGATGTTAGTAACGATATTCGTATCAAG
>CAYFKK010000050.1:0-3459 GCA_964343655.1 uncultured Actinomycetes bacterium
ATCTCCAGCTGGTCCCCCACCTGGGCCAACTTCACCTCGGCCAGCAAGTTGAATTCGATTACCGGTTTGAACACCTGCTGGAATTTTTACCTCAATAGTTTGTTTGGCACGGACTCGCCCATCTCCGACACATTCATTGCACGGATTTTTAATTACCGTTCCAAATCCTTGGCAATTCGCACATGGTCTACTCGTCATAACTTGGCCAATAATTGATCTTGTTACTTGTTGTGTTTCGCCGCGGCCGCCACAAACTTTGCATGCCTCTGGTTTAGTTCCTTCTGCGCAACCGCTTCCAGTGCACTTGTTACAAATGACTGCGCTTTCAACTGCGATTTCACGATCTGTTCCAAAACAAGCTTCTTCTAAAGTTACTTCTACTCTAATTAAGGCATCTTGTCCGGCGCGCATTCTTGGTCTAGGTCCGCGATTGCCAGTGCCGCCACCAAAAAAGGCATCCATGATGTCGCTAAAACCAAAATTTCCAGGTCCAAAACCACCAAATTGTGAACCGCCCAGGTCATATTGCTGACGCTTTTGCGGATCGCTCAAAACATCATAAGCCGCAGTTACTTCCTTAAATTTCTCTTGAACATCAGGATCGGGATTTATATCGGGATGCAATTCTCGTGCGATCTTTCGATAGGCGCGCTTGATTTCGTCAGAAGATGCGTCCCGAGTAACGCCAAGGAGTTCATAAAAATCCGCCATATCTGTATTCTACAAAACCAATTCCCGAACTATTCGGTCAGCCAAAAGCCGACCTTTTAAGGTCAAAACTGCCCGATTTTCCTTAATAACAATTTCATCCCCGAATTTTTCTAATACGTTTATCTTTGATTCAGGTAATTTGGAAAGATCTAAACCTTCGCGCAATCTAAGTTGCAACATGATTGTTTCGTCACGAATTTGATCTGCAGTTAATATTTCGCGATCTAGCATTGGAGATTCAAAAGAATCTAACTTTGCTTTATAAGTGTTTGGATGTTTTACATTCCACCAGCGAACGCCATCTAAATGTGAATGGGCGCCAGGTCCCAAGCCCCACCAATTTTTATTCCGCCAATAAACTAAATTATGCCTTGCAGGTTCGCCCCAATTGCTCAATTCATACCAGGGTAGATTTTTACTTGTCGCTAATTCGTCAACGGCCAAATACATTTCGGCAGCTAAATCATCATCCGGTTTAGAAATTTCACCGCGACTAATTTGATTGGCAAGTTTCGTATTAGGTTCAACAATCAAGGAATATGCACTTAAATGATTCAAACCATAACCAAGGGCAATTTTAACTGTGCTTTCCCACTGCTCCAATGTTTCACCAGGAACGCCATAAATTAAATCAACGCTAATATTTTCAAATCCCGCATCGCGAGCTTTAGTAATCACCTTTTCTACGTTATCTGGATTGTGGGTGCGGTCCAATACTTTTAATACATTTGGATCAGCTGATTGCATTCCAATTGAAAGTCGATTGATTCCAATTTCGCGATAGCTCGGAATATTATTCAAAGAATCTGGATTAGCTTCCATGGTGATTTCGCAATCAGCGGTCAATTCCCAACGCTGTTTTATCAAGCCTATGACGCGTCCCAATTCATCTGCACTCATCAGCGATGGTGTACCACCACCAAAAAATATTGTCGGCACTTGACTGGTTTGAGTTCGGGCCGCAAACGAGACTTCCGCCATCAAAGAATCGATAAAACTCGAATCTTTTGCAACTTCATTTGGGGCATATGTATTAAAGTCGCAATACCCGCATCGTTTTATGCAGTATGGAATGTGAACGTAAAACGAGAGCATTATTTTTCGCGAGCAGCTTTAATTTTTTCGATATCAGCGTCAGTTGCAAGGGCAGCAACGAAAGCCTCTTGTGGCACTTCTACTCGTCCCACCATCTTCATTCGCTTTTTACCTTCTTTTTGTTTCTCGAGAAGTTTTCGCTTACGAGTGATGTCTCCGCCATAACATTTTGCCAAAACATCTTTGCGCATCGCACGAATGTTTTCGCGGGCAATAATTTTTGATCCAATTGCTGCCTGTACTGGCACTTCAAATTGCTGTCTAGGAATAAGTTCGCGTAGTTTTCCAGTCATCATTACACCGTATGCATAAGCTTTATCGCGATGCACAATGGCGCTAAATGCATCCACAGTCTCACCTTGAAGCAAAATATCGACCTTAACTAAATTTCCTTCTTGATCTCCTTTCTCCTCGTAGTCGAGTGAGGCATAACCACGAGTTCGAGATTTAAGTTGATCAAAGAAATCAAAAACAATTTCAGCAAGGGGCAAGTCATATCTGATTTCAACCCGATCTTCAGATAGGTAATCCATTCCTAGTAGCACTCCGCGTCGATCTTGGCATAACTCCATAATGGAACCAATAAATTCGGATGGTGACAAAATTGTTGCTTTTACAATTGGTTCTTTTACCGAGGCAACTTTCCCGCTTGGAAACTCGGAAGGATTGGTAACAACAACCTCTTTACCATCTTCTAATTGAACTTTATAAACAACGTTTGGAGCGGTTGAAATCAGATTTAATCCGGCCTCGCGCTCTAAACGTTCGCGCACAATCTCCATATGTAAAAGCCCAAGAAATCCGCAACGAAATCCAAATCCCAAGGCTGCCGAGCTTTCTGGTTCATAAACCAGCGCAGCATCGTTTAGCCGCAATCGATCTAACGCATCGCGAAGTAATGGAAAATCTGCGCCATCAATCGGAAATAATCCCGAGAACACCATGGGCTTTGGGTCTTTGTATCCGGCAAGTGGTTTTGGCGTTGGATTACTGAATAAAGTAACTGTGTCGCCAACGCGAGATTGGCGAACATCCTTTACGCCAGTTATCAAATAACCAACTTCGCCAACTCCTAATCCATTGCTTGGCGTAGGTTCTGGCGAGATTGCCCCGATTTCTAGCAATTCATGTTTAATGCCGGTGGAAACCATTTGAATTGTGTCGCGTGGTGAAAGTTTTCCGTCAACAACTCTCACATACGTAACTACTCCGCGATAAGTGTCATAAACCGAATCAAAGATCAGGGCTCTGGTCGGAGCTTTCGCATCACCAGTTGGTGGCGGTATTTGTTCCACAATTTGTTCAAGTAATTCCAAGACGCCATCGCCTGTTTTTCCAGAAACGCGAAGACAATCATCTGGTTCGCAACCAATTAATTTAGCTAACTCGGCTGCAAATTTTTCTGGTTGCGCAGCTGGCAAATCTATTTTGTTTAGTACTGGAATAATTTGAAGATTGTTTTCCATTGCTAAATAAAGATTTGCCAAAGTTTGGGCTTCAATTCCTTGGGCGCAATCAACTAATAAAATTGCTCCCTCACAGGCTGCGAGCGATCTAGAAACTTCATATGTGAAATCAACGTGGCCTGGGGTATCAATCATGTTAAGGATGTAATCCTTGCCGTCTTTACCGCTACGCCATGGTAGGCGAACA
>CAYFKK010000050.1:3598-4064 GCA_964343655.1 uncultured Actinomycetes bacterium
TCAACAACCTCTGTTATTTGGAGCATTCGGTCGGCAAGAGTTGATTTGCCGTGATCGATATGCGCGATGATGCAGAAATTTCGAATTTGAGCAGGATCAGTAGCCGCCGGTTGTGGGGCTTTCGATAAAGGAATTGCCGGCATGAGCGGCTAATTAATTTCTAAGAATTTAGCGAGCGCCAGCTTTATCAGCTGACTTAGCCATTGCTGACTTCTTATTTGCAGCTTGATTAGAGTGAATTACACCCTTTGAAACTGCTACATCTAATGCGCGAGAGGCAGCACGAAGTTCAGACTTAATTGTGTTTTTATCACCGGCAGTAATTGCATCGCGAAATTTACGAATAGCAGTCTTTAGCGAAGAGCGAACAGCGACGTTTCGAACGCGCGCTTTCTCATTGGTCTTGATTCGCTTTACTTGAGACTTGATATTTGCCACTTAATTACTCCCTATTGTTTAACAGCGC
>CAYFKK010000050.1:4074-5048 GCA_964343655.1 uncultured Actinomycetes bacterium
TGCTCCAACGCATAAATTGGATCGCTGGCCCCACCTTTAACTTGTGCATCACATTTTGCAATCGCAATTACTGCGCTCTTCAAAGTTATCGAATTCCAACCAGAGAGTTGTCGGCGCACCTTATCGATTTGCCATGGTGCCATACCCAATTGACCGGCAAGTGCAAGTGATTTCTCAGCTCGGTTAGTTCCCGAAACTTTAGCTAATCCCCTAAGTGCCGAGGCAATCGCACTTGTAATCATTACTGGATCTGTGCCAGTTGATATTGCGTTGCGGAGTGAAATCAATGCCGCTGGGTAATCACCTTCCAAAACTTTGTCCGCAACATCAAATCCAGTAGTTTCGATTCGACCTTGGTGATATTTATTGACTACGTTTTCCTCAATTACACCAGCTGGTGCATCAAAAGCTAATTGATTAATTGCCGAACTTAATTCTCTAAGATCAGAGCCAGTTGCATTTATTAAAGCTGAAATTGCACCAGGTGATGCTTTTCGACCTAAATCAAAAAATAGATTTTTAGCGTATTCTTCCTTTTCGGATTCTTTTTTTAAGGGCTCGCAAAGAATTATTTCTGGATTTGCTTTTTTGATTTGATCCAGTAGGCCCTTTCCTTTCACGCCACCCTTATGAATCAAAATTAATGTAATAGTTGGATCTGGAGCAGATAAGTATTGAGTGATTTCATTCTTAAATTCTTCAGCCAAATCTTGTAGCTCGCGAATTATTAAAGCTCGGCGCTGCGAGAATAGTGATGGCGAAAGCGCATCCACAATTGATCCATCTCGAACTTCATCGGCGAACAAGGTAGTTATCTCAGCATTTTCGTCTTTTAATTGAAGTTGCAATTTAGAAAGAGCGCGTTCAGCTAGCGCAGGTTCGCTACCCAAGATTAGATAGATCTCTTTCACGCCACTCTCCAAAAAACTGGTAATCCGAATGCCCCGACTTTACTTGAAGCAACGCGATTATGA
>CAYFKK010000051.1:0-5048 GCA_964343655.1 uncultured Actinomycetes bacterium
CTCACCCTTGCGCACAACCGCACGAATCACAGCATTTAATCCTGGGCAATCGCCGCCACCAGTTAGAACCCCAATACGCATTATCTTCTCCGAAAAATAAGTTCGACATCAGCTATTTAAGCCAATTTATTGTCATCTTTGACGGGGTCAGTCTAGCCTTACGCAAGAAAGTAACGAAATGGAGTCACTTTGACGCTAGTTGCAGGGGTCGATACATCGACTCAATCAGTGAAATTGGTAATTAGAGAGCTCGAAACTGGAAATTTAATTCGCGAAGGTCGCGCCACTCATCCAGATGGCACCGAATGCGATCCGCGTAAATGGGAATCGGCATTTAATGAAGCGGTAAAAGCTGCTGGTGGAATTGAAGATGTTTCTGCAATTGGTGTTGGCGGTCAACAACATGGTGCCGTTACTTTGGATCAGGATGGTAATCCAATTCGACCCGCGCTGCTTTGGAACGATACAAAATCTGCAAAATCTGCCACTGAATTGAATCAAGAATTTGGAGGCGATCAGGCAATTGCCGATGCAGTTGGTTCAAAACTGGTGGCGTCATTTACCGTAACCAAATTGCGATGGATTGCCGATAACGAGCCGCAAAATGCTGAAAAAATCGCGGCCGTTTGTCTGCCGCATGATTACCTCAGTTGGAAATTGGGTGGAAGTAATTCTTTAGCTGATTTATTTACAGATCGCAGCGATGCATCGGGTACCGGTTATTTTGATAGTGTAAAAAATGAATATCGAACAGATTTATTAACAAAAGCGTTGCGGGGAAACGGCAACGTAATTTTGCCTAAAGTATTAGCACCACAAGCGACTGGTGGTACGACAAAATCTGGGGCAATAATTTCTGCCGGTGCGGGCGACAACGCTGGCGCAGCACTTGGCGCAATGGCAAAACCAGGAGATGTAATTGTTTCGCTAGGTACTAGTGGAACTGCCTTTGCCGTTAGCGATACACCAACTCACGATCCAAGCGGCGAAGTAGCTGGTTTTGCCGATTGCACAGGACGATTTCTGCCATTGGTGTGCACTTTAAATGCGGCTCGGATTTTAGATGCAGCCGCAAAGTTACTAAATGTAAATCACGACGAACTTGGCAAATTGGCGTTAGCGGCAAAACCAGGTGCAAATGGTCTATCACTACTTCCATATTTCGAGGGCGAACGCACTCCTAACCGACCAAATGCTCGAGGCACGTTAACTGGTTTATCGCTTAGCAATTCCAACCGTGAAGACATTGCACGGGCCTTTATTGAAGGAATGCTTTGCGGATTGGCGGATGCGGTTTATTCGCTGGAAAAACTTGGCGTCGGAATTAATCGAGTTTTATTAATTGGTGGCGCGGCAAAAAATCCGGCAGTTGGCCCGATTGCTTCAGCAATTTTTGGTCGGGAAGTTTTACTACCTCCTGCTGGTGAATATGTTGCAAATGGTGCAGCGCGTCAAGCTGCCTGGGCTTTTACTGGAACATTACCCGAGTGGAAATTAAGTGGTTTAACAAATGTGACCCAAACTCCAACTCCAGAAGTTTTTCAACGATACAAGGAGCTAAGTTCCCGCACCGAGAATTGGTCTTAACGGAAATTTATTTCAAATTCATCAAGTAAACTTATTTGATGTCCAAACAAAGTTGGTGGCACTTTTCATTAGTTGGACTTTTATGGGGCATTCCCTACCTTTTTATGCGAGTTGCAGTTCGCGAATATGAACCGACAGTTATCGTTTTTTCTCGGGTATTTATTGGCGCGCTAATTTTGTTGCCGATTGCGATTAGGCGCAACGCGATTAGACCTGCAATTCCATATTTCAAATACATTGCGCTTTATGCGGTTTGCGAAATGGTAATTCCATGGATTCTAATTACAAATGCCGAAAAAGAAATCAATTCTGGTTTAACTGGCTTGCTAGTTGCGACAGTCCCAATCTGGGCCACCATAATGGCAGCAGCGCTAAGTGGTGATACGACTGCGTTTCATCGTCGAAGAACTTTTGGAATGTTTATTGGATTTATTGGTTTGATTTTGATTGTTGGAATCGAAAGCTTTACCGGGAATGCCAACATTTTTGCTGTTTCATCTGTGGTGTTAGCCGCAATTTTGTACGCATATGCCACAAACATGATTAGCCGTAAAGCGCCGACAGTTGACGGGGTAACTATTAATTCAATTTCAATGTTGTTAACTGCAATTTTCTATGCCCCTTTTGCCGCACTTCATTTACCGAAATCAAGCGTGTCTTTAAATGCCACGCTCTCTGTTTTAGGGCTTGGAATATTTAGCACTGCAATGGCTTTCTATTATTTCTTTATGTTAATGGCTGAAATTGGGCCGGCCCGTAGTTCGCTCGTTACTTATTTAAATACCGCAATCGCAGTTTTCCTAGGAGTCGTTTTATTAAACGAAAAATTCACAATTGGAATGGCGCTGGGCCTTCCGCTAGTTCTAGCTGGTTCTTATTTAGCTAGCCGGAAACCCCAGCCGATCCAATAATTTTGCATCGGTCTGCCATTCTTTTGAAACTTTGATATGTAGCCCTAGGAAAACTTTTTGACCAAGCAAATTCTCAATATCGATTCGCGCTCTGGTCCCAATTGTTTTTAAGTTCTCGCCACCTTTGCCAAGCAATATCCCACGTTGCGAATCGCGTTCTACATGGATTGTTGCGTGAATATTAGTTATTCCTTTTTTAACTTCCATTTCGTCAACTGTTACTGCGACGGAATGTGGTAGTTCTTGACGCACATCTTTCAATGCGGCTTCGCGAATTCGCTCGCAAATTAATTGCTCATCGCTTTGATCGCTGATTTGTTCGTCTGGATAAAATTTAGGACCGACCGGTAATTTATCGGCAATTAAATCGCGAAGCTCGTCTACTTGCGAATCCGTAATAGCTGAGACCGGAATAATTTCATCCCAATCTGTTAATTGGCTGATTTCGATTAGTTTTTCTGGGAGATTATTTTTTGGCAAGGTATCAGTTTTTGTTACCACTGCAATTTTTCGCAATTTTTTCAACTCAGCCAAAATACGTTGGTCACCCGCTCCGATAGCTTCATTTGCTGGCAGCGTAACTAAAACTAAATCTACATCACTGATATTTTCGGTTACCACTTCATTTAATCTTTTACCAAGCAAAGTCCGTGGTTTGTGTACTCCTGGGGTATCAACAATTACTGCCTGATAATTTGGGTGCGAAATGATTCCGCGAATCGCTGTACGAGTTGTGTTTGGATGGTGCGATGTAATCGCAATTTTTTTACCAACTAATTTGTTGATAAGCGTTGATTTTCCGGTATTCGGGCGCCCCACAATTGCAACAAAGCCCGAATGAAAATCCATTGCCTAATTCTCTCCTATAAATTCAATTGCATCAGCAACGCTGGTAACGATTTCAGCAGCTCGCTCACCAATTAATCGATGGCAACCTTCAGACAATGGTGATGTTATTGGGCCAGGAATCGCCATTACTGGGCGCATCATCTCGGCGGCATCGCGAGCTGTGCGAAGGGAGCCGGAACGAAAGGCAGCTTCGATAACCACGGTCGCAGTTCCTAAAGCGGCAATTAATCTATTCCGAGTTAGAAATCTTGCTGGAAGTGCATGGACACCTGGCGCAAATTCACTAATCAATAGACCAGTTTCAGCAATTTCTGCGAAAAGTTTTGTATGTCCGGCTGGATAAATGATGTCTAGTCCGGCGGCTAACACTGCAATTGTTGCGCCTTCAGCAATTAATGCACCTTTATGTGCTGCAGCATCAATTCCGTAGGCGCCACCACTAATAATGTTCCAACCGCGATCCACGAAACCTGAAGCAAAATCTGCTGCAATCCGAACTCCATAATTTGTTGGATTGCGCGTTCCAACTATCGCCAGAGATTTTGCTTTTAATAATTTTAAATCACCTTTAGCAGTCAGCGCTATCGGAGGAGCTGCCAAATCAGAGAATGAATCCGGCCAATATGGAGATTCAGGGGTGACAAATTCAACGCCAATTTGTTCGCACGATTTCAATATCGCAGCCCCATCTACGTCCAATACCTTTTCACCATTCCTATATTCACCAGCTTCGATTCTTTTTAAAACCTCAACCGCACCATAGGTAACTACTTCGCGAGGAATAATGGTTGAACCTGGTTCGATTCCGGCAAATAGCTTGGCTCGCGCCATTTCTTCAGTAATCATTTCCCTCCCGCAATTTATAGGCGTTCTGGACTTCCGGTAAATCTGGCTGCTCTTTTTTCGCTAAATCTGCGATGGTCCAACTGGTACGCAAAATTTTATGTAAACCTCGAGCCGTTATGCGTTCGCGATCTAATTCATCATGTAAAAAAGCCATTGCAGGTTTTGTTGCTCGGTATTTTTGATTAAGTGCTCGCGAAGGAATTTGCGAATTTATTTTCCAATTCTCGGTTGCAAATCTTTTGGCTGCCGCAGCTCTAGCTTCAACCACTCGATCGCGAATCACATGACTTGATTCGCCAGATTGGGCCAATTCAATTCGACTAACTGGCTCTACTTTTACTCGTAAATCAATTCGATCCAACAGCGGTCCAGAAAGTTTTGCTAGATATCGACGAACTTGAAGCGGTGTACAGGTGCAGGCGCGACCCTTGCCGACAAATTTTCCACACGGGCAAGGATTAGCAGCAATAACTAATATGAAATTTGCTGGAAAAGTTAAATTTCCAGTTGCTCGCGCAATTGAAATCGAACCAGATTCCAGAGGTTGGCGTAGTGAATCTAAAATTCCTGGCGAACATTCTGGGGCTTCATCAATAAATAAGATTCCGTGATGTGCCAAAGAGATCGCACCAGGTTTAATCAAATGGCTACCACCGCCTACCATTGCCACTCTGGTTGTCGTGTGATGCGGCGCCACAAACGGTGCGATTTTACTTAACGGCGCGCGATCACTATTAGTAATCGAATGAATTGCGGTAACTTCAAGCGCTTGTTCATTATTAAGTAACGGCAAAATTGTCGGCATCCGTTTTGCAATCATCGTTTTCCCAACGCCTGGCGGTCCGATCATTAATA
>CAYFKK010000052.1:0-5002 GCA_964343655.1 uncultured Actinomycetes bacterium
AGTTTGAGCTAAAGCCCGCAAAAGAACGAATGATATTAATGCTCCCGAAGTTGCTAGAAATCCAAAATAAAATGGCCGGGATTGATCAATTGGTGCCCCAGGAGCACCATAATCAATTGGTGATTTGCGCTTTGACAATTTCGACGCACTTTTACGGATGTTTTTCACGATAGCCATGAAGTAAGTTTACGGATTTGTTTTCCAAAAACGGATTTAATCGTAGAGAATGCGCTCCATTTCAGCCCAAAGCGCCCGTTTTGGCTATTTTCAGGCAGGTTTGGCAGAATTAATTAAATGAGTTTGCCACCAAATTTGCCAAATAATTTTGGTCGCGCTGTTGATTTGAGCGCTCTTCGAAAACCCGCCACCGAAAATATTTCGATAACTGGAGTTGAAGTTACTGCCGAGATATTGACTTCTCAGTTGTTGCCAGTATCTAAAACCAGACCAGTGATTATTTTGTGTTGGAGTCAACGCAGCCCTGAATCAGTTCAAACAATTCAAAAATTGAGTCAGATGCATTCAGAAGATGGCGACAAATGGCAATTTGCTCATGTGGATATTGAAAAACAGCCGCAAGTCGCACAGGCGCTGCAAACGAGGACAGTTCCTTATGCAGTTGCAATTGTGAATGAACAAATAATGCCGTTATTTGAAAATGCCTATCCGGAGCAACAACTAAGAATGGTGATTGATAAAGTTTTAAGTATCTCTGCCGAACAAGGAATCGGTTCTTCGCCAGAAGAAAAAATCGAACCAGAGGAAGAAGCTGCGCTTGCCGCTTTGCAACAGGGAGATTTTAGTTTGGCGATCGAGAGTTACAAAGCACTGCTAAATCGCAAACCTAACGACAAAGTTGCCAAGTTAGGCTTGGCACAAGTCGAGCTACTTGCTCGCACCAAAGGCAGTGACTTAAGGACGATTGCTGGACAAGCCGCGAGTGCACCAAGCGATGTTGCACTTCAAATCAAGTGTGCAGATTTAGAAGTTGTTTCTGGCCAATTAGAACCGGCATTTTCGCGATTAATCAACTGCGTGAAAATCACAGCTGGTGACGAGCGCGAATTGGCGCGGAAACATTTACTTTCACTTTTTGATTTGATTGATCCAACTGATCCAGTCTTAATTAAAGCTCGCGCTGCTTTGGCCAGCGCGCTATTTTAAAAACTATCAGCCAGATCCTTCAGTGTTACCGGCATCAACAGCCGTGACATCGAAAATTCGGTACTTATTAATCGCCTCTTTTACTAATTTTTCTTTTATATCGCCAGATTTTGCTAACAGGCTCAAAGTTGCAACCACAATAGATTCAGCATCAACTTTGAAGTGGCGACGAAGCGCGCCGCGCGTGTCCGATAACCCAAAACCATCAGTGCCGAGTGAAACAAACTTGTTTGGAACCCACGGTTGAATTTGATCCTGTACTGCGCGCATAAAGTCGCTAACCGCAATTACTGGGCCCTCGGTGTTTGCTAATTTCTTTGTTATATAGGCTTGGCGTTTAACTTCTGGATTTAAGAAGTTGTGGTGATCAACTTCTAAACCGTCGCGACGAAGTTCGCCCCAAGAAGTAACGGACCAAACATCAGCCGAAATATTCCAATCAGTTTTTAATAATTGTTGTGCTTTTAGCGCCCAATTAACTGCGACTCCTGAAGCTAAAATTTGCGCCTTACGCTTTCCGCGTTCCCCTTCAGAAACTTTGTAAATTCCGCGAAGCAATCCAGATACATCCAAATTCGCTGGAGCTTCTGGTTGCTGGTACGGCTCGTTGTAGACCGTTAAATAATAGAAAATATTTTCGCTATTTTCTCCGTACATGCGGCGGAGACCGTCTTTTACAATATGTGCAATTTCGTAGGAATACGCTGGATCGTAAGCAACGACTGCTGGATTGGTTGCGGCAAGTAGATGCGAATGACCATCTTCATGTTGGAGACCTTCGCCATTTAAAGTAGTTCGACCGGCAGTCGCACCAAGAACAAAGCCGCGAACCATTTGATCTGCTGCGGCCCAGAAAGCATCACCGGTTCGTTGGAATCCAAACATTGAGTAAAAAATATAAATTGGAATCATCGGTTCGTCATGAGTTGAATACGAAGAACCAACTGCGGTGAAGGAAGCAACCGAGCCAGCTTCATTTATGCCTTCATGAAGAATTACGCCATCAGTAGCTTCCTTATAAGAAAGCATCAATGATCGATCAACTGCGGTGTATTGCTGGCCTTTTGGTGAATAAATTTTCATCGTAGGGAATAGTGAATCCATACCAAAAGTTCGAGCTTCATCCGGAATGATTGGCACAATTCGAGCGCCCAGTGATTCATCGCGAACTAAATCTTTGAGCAGACGCACAAAAGCCATTGTTGTCGCAACTTCTTGGTTTCCAGAACCTTTAATTGCAATGTCATAAACCTCAGCAGGTGGTTGTGGCAATGGTTTTGAAACACTTCGTCTGCGTGGAATTGATCCACCTAATCGATCGCGCGTTTCGCGCAGATATTGCATCTCAGGGCTGTTTTCTGGCCAGTTGAAATAAGGTGGCAAATATTTATCAATTTTTTCGTCAGGAATTGGCAACTTCAACCGATCACGGAAGGCAATTAAATCTTCTACGGTCATCTTTTTCATTTGGTGAGTTGCATTTCGACCTTCGAAACTTGAACCGAGGGTCCAACCCTTGATGGTCTTTGCCAAAATTACAGTTGGGCCACCTTTAAATTCAGTTGCAGCTTTATAAGCGGCATAAAGCTTGCGATAGTCATGGCCACCACGCTTTAACGACCAAATTTGTTCATCGGTCCAACCAGCGACCATTGCTGCGGTACGTGGATCCCGGCCGAAGAAATGTTCGCGAACGAATGCACCATCTTCGGTTTTATAAGTTTGGAAATCGCCATCAGGTGTTGTGTTCATTAAATTTACTAGAGCGCCTTCGCGATCTTGAAATAACAATGGATCCCATTCGCGGCCCCAAATAACTTTGATTACATTCCAACCCGCGCCACCAAAGGTGCGTTCTAGTTCTTGAATAATTTTTCCATTACCGCGCACTGGTCCATCAAGGCGTTGTAGGTTGCAGTTAACAACGAAAATTAAGTTATCTAGATTTTCACGAGAAGCTAAACCGAGGGCGCCAGTTGATTCGACTTCATCCATTTCACCATCGCCTAGGAAAGCCCAAACGCGCTGATCGCTAGTATCTTTAATTCCACGATTGTGTAAATACTTATTGAACCGCGCTTGATAAATTGCATTGATAGGGCCGATGCCCATTGAAACAGTTGGAAATTGCCAAAACTCCGGCATTAATCGCGGATGCGGATAGGAAGATAAACCGCCACCAGGATGTGAAATTTCCTGACGGAAACCATCCATTTGATCTTCGGTTAAACGACCTTCAACAAATGCGCGGGCATACATTCCTGGACTGGCATGGCCTTGGAAAAATATTTGATCGCCACCGCCTGAATGATCCATTCCGCGGAAAAAATGATTGAAGCCGACTTCATATAACGCTGATGATGATGCATAAGTCGAAATGTGTCCGCCAACGCCAACTCCTGGACGTTGTGCGCGATGAACCATGATTGCTGCATTCCACCGAACTGCGCGACGAATACTTCGCTCCATGTCTTCATCGCCAGGGAATGGTGGTTCATTTTCAGGAGAAATTGTGTTGATGTAGTCGGTATTTCTTAATTGCGAAATTGGAAGATTATTTTCGTGCGCGTGGCGCAACATGCTGAGCATTAAATATTTTGCCCGAGCTGGTCCAGCATTTTTGAGTGCGGCGTCGAAAGAGGCATGCCACTCAGCCGTTTCGGATGGATCGATGTCCACTAAGTTTTCGATCTGTTGATCTGGCGAGTAATGGTTATCGCTCATAGCCCTATCCTCTCCAAAATTGGGCTACTTTCCTAATTTATTGACTGTTAAATGGCTCTAAGGGCTTGCGCGAAGGTTTCTCATTAGGTGAAATTCTCCTTATGCCGACCCGCATGGGATTTGAGAAAGGCCAATTAATCCTCGAAATCGGCCACGCTTCTGATTGCGACGAAAAATTACGACAAGAGATTTGTGACATAACTGGCACAAAATTCATCGAAGGTGAAACCAGCGAAGTTGTTGATTCTGTTTTACTTTGGTGGCGCGAAGACGATGGTGACTTAGTTGATGAATTAGTAGACGGATTAACGTATTTAACTGAGACCGGACCAATTTGGGTTTTAACTCCAAAAGCTGGTCGCAAAGGCCATGTTGATGCGAGTGAGATTCAAGATGCCGCCAATATTGCCGGATTAAGTCAGACTTCTACTATTTCCGTAGCCACTGATTGGACTGCAACTCGAATTGTGCCCCGTAAGTCCAAGCGATAAATTGGCGTCATGACATTACAAATTGGATCTGAAGTTCCTGATTTTGAATTGCCGAATACTGATGGTGGTCAAACAAAGCTTTCTTCTTACCGCGGGAAGAACGTTTTAGTGATGTTTTATCCATTCGCGTTTTCCGGTATCTGCACTGGCGAACTATGTGAAATAAGAGATAATTTAAAAGATTTTCAAAACGAGCAAGTTCAAATTATTTCGATTTCAACTGATCCAATGTATTCAAATAAAGCTTTTGCTGCGGCAGAAGGTTACAAATTTCCGGTACTAAGTGATTTCTGGCCACACGGTAAAGTTTCAAAACAATTTGGAGTTTTTAACGAAGAGCGCGGCTGTGCAACTCGCGGTTCATTCTTAATTGATAAGAATGGAATTCTTCGTTGGTCCGTAATTAATTCGTTAGGCGAGAAGCGAAATTTAGACGATTACAAGGCGGCTCTCGCTTCGCTCTAAGCGTGTAATTATTGGAAATTAGCGAATATTTACCTCATTAAGTAATATTCACTCTCGCAACACCGGGTGGTTAGCTCAGCGGTAGAGCGCTTCGTTTACACCGAAGATGTCGGGGGTTCGAAACCCTCACCGCCCACAATTATTGTTTAAACTTCTCG
>CAYFKK010000053.1:0-4428 GCA_964343655.1 uncultured Actinomycetes bacterium
GTTATGGGACTGGGCGGGCTGGGCCATATGGGCGTTAAATTTGCAGCAGCGCTAGGTGCAAATGTAACTGTTTTATCTCATTCCGAAAGCAAGAAAGAAGACGCGCTGCGCATGGGTGCAAAGAACTTCGTAACAATAAAAAATGGCGATGATTTGACTCCCCTTGAGAAAAAATATGACCTGATTCTAAATGCAGTTTCGGCAAAGATTGATATCGGCTCTTATCTAAAAACTTTGAAAATCGATGGAACTATGGTGGTAGTCGGTTTGCCAGATATTCCATACGAATTAAGTCCAGGAGTATTGATCAATGGCCGGCGTTCATTATCTGGATCAATGATTGGCGGTATGGCCGAATTGCAAGAAATGATTGATTTTGCTGGAAAACATAATATTACAAGCGATGTTGAAGTTATTGGCGCAGACTACGTCAATACCGCGTATGATCGAACCGTCGCAAGTGACGTTAAATATCGTTTTGTTATTGATGCAAGCACGTTCAATTAAATTGATGCAGCGCTAAGGCAATTACTGGTGCTAAAAATAGTGCCGGCAATAAATTTCCAACCGCAACTTGCCGAATCTTAAGTAAACGAAGCGAAATTGCTACCAACATCAAACCACCTGTAA
This sequence comes from uncultured Actinomycetes bacterium, assembly GCA_964343655.1. Lineage (GTDB taxonomy): Bacteria > Actinomycetota > Actinomycetes > Nanopelagicales > Nanopelagicaceae > ZLKRG08. The sequence goes on from CAYFKK010000053.1 coordinate 631, forward strand.
TTGTCATGCAATCAATTTGATAACTAGCAAGGATATTTCCCAGAAATGCGCCGATAACGGTCCAAGCTCCTTGATAAATTCCGACCGCTATCGCAGAGGCAGCCACCCCCCAACCTAAGGAAGCTGCAAAAGCCATTGCGGCAAACATGTCGAGAATTGATTTCAGGAGTAATTGATCTATTCCCCGACTCATGCCGTCCGAAATACTTCCCAAAATAGCCAATGGCCCAATTACAAAGAGAAGCGAAGCGCTAACAAATCCCTCGATGAATGAAGATTCTGATTTTGCGCGAAATTTAACACGCAAATATTCCCCGAAATGATCTAACCGATCCTCTAACTTAAAGGCCGCGCCAATCAGACCACCAACAATCATTGCCGCGAGAACGGCAAGTAAACCCCAACCTCTTGGCAAAGCTGAGAGATAACTTTCACTCCAGATCGGTGCGATTGCTTGCGCAGCACCAATAAGGGTTATTAAACCTAAAATATCTGTTACAAGCTCTCGCGTGCGATCCTTGATTTTAGAACCCGCAAAAACACCTATTGTTGCACCAATTAAAATGGAAAAAATATTTATTACAGTTCCGATGCCCAGAAACATTAGAAGGCAAACCTAATAACCGAAATCGCACCGAAAAAGAGGCAATAGATCGCAAACGGGTAAAGCGTTTTAGTTTTAAACCATTTGACTAAAAATGAAACCGAAAAATAGGTAGCAATAAAGGAAATTATTGATCCGATAATTATCGGACCATAAAGTTGCTCATACTTAGAATCAAATAAATCCGGCACCTTTAAAATGCCTGCCCCAAGAATTACAGGCAGCGCTAAAAGAAAAGCGAAGTCGGAGGCGACATGATGCGATAATTTTCGCAACAGCCCCGCGCTCATTGTGATTCCGAATCGACTAATTCCGGAAAAAAGCGCAAGTGATTGACCAAATCCAATCGTGATTGCAACCGGTATGGTTATATGTTGCAATAATTCAGCATCTTCATTTTCGTTAACTCTGGATTTTGAAGTTTTACTTGTCAATTTTTCTACTGTGAATAAAATCAATCCATTAATCGTTAAAAATAGTGCGGAAAATTCTGGACGAGCAAACAAATCCCTTAATTCACTTTCGAACGCAAAACCTATTGCGGCAACTGGAATTGTTCCGATGACTATTCGCCAAAATATCTTTGAACTATCACTTGTCTTGCCCCGTAGCGAATTCAGCCCACCGCCTATTAATGCAAACCATCTCTTTCGAAATATTAGAAACAGAGCTAATGAACTAGCAAGATGTAATGCAACGGTGAATGCCAAATATGGTGAATCGGGATTTGTAGTGAATTCTCGCCAAGAGCCGCCAACCCATGCCGGAATTAAAACTGCATGCCCTAAGCTAGAGATTGGAAATAATTCTGTAATGCCTTGAATCAAACCAGTAAAAATTGCTTGAAAATAGGTGATCTCCACCTCTGAAGGCTACCTGATAAGGTTTCGAAATGTCGGAAATCTTTAAATCATTAGCCGATTTCTTTCGACCTCACCGAACTATCCCCCGAATGCCGTGGACTGCAAATTCAAAATGGCAGTTAGGTTTCTCGCGGTTTCTAATTTTGATATTTGGTTTAACAATATTCGGTTTGGGAGATTCCATAATTGTAAATTCAAATATCGGAAACGCTCCTTGGACTGTTTTAGCGCAAGGCATATCGCTTAATACTGGCATCTCAATCGGATTGGCAACATTCCTGATAAGTACCGTAGTGCTTTTGCTTTGGATTCCACTAAGGGAAAAACCTGGTTTTGGTACATTGGCAAATATTGTTGTGATTGCAGTGGCGATTCAGATTGGATTGAACTATTTTCCGAAGACAAATGATTTTCTTCTCGGGATAATCTTTGCCTTTATTGGGGTGTTCTTAGTTGGAATAGGCAGCGCTTTTTACATTACTTGTGGTCTTGGATCAGGACCGCGCGATGGTTTAATGACTGCTCTACACCATCGATTCAATATTCGAATCTCAAGAATTCGTTTAACAATTGAAGTGGCAGCGCTGATGAGTGGTTGGCTACTTGGTGGCCATGTTGGGCTCGGAACTGCAATATTTGCGCTCTTTATTGGTCAATCAATCGCGATTTCGCTCGGTGTCGTTTCCCGACTAACTAACTAGTAGCAGATAGGTTGGCCTCTCAAGTTCCTTCCCCTCTTTTTCACGCGGTTGGCTTGCCGCCGGGGTCGAAAACACCCCCGTAAAAAAACAGAGAGGTAAAAATGCTCGATTCCTATTTCAAAATCTCCGAGCGTGGATCAACGATAGGACGTGAAATTCGTGGCGGGTTCGTCACCTTCTTCACCATGGCCTACATCGTTGCCTTAAATCCACTGATCTTGGGATTTGTAAAAGATGCAGATGGGAAGTTTTTAGGTGGCGGAGACGCGCCTAACTTGCCGCTAATTGCTGCAGCAACCGCATTGATTGCTGGAGTCCTAACTATCCTGATGGGCGTTGTCGGAAACTTTCCGTTAGCGCTTGCTACTGGCCTTGGTCTAAATAGCTTCGTTGCATACGGAATTGCTACGAAGATGACTTGGGCTGATGCAATGGGCCTAGTTGTTCTAGAAGGTTTAATAATCACCGTTCTAGTTCTAACTGGTTTTCGCACTGCAGTATTCAGGGCAGTTCCACAACAACTTAAGTACGCGATTTCAGTAGGTATTGGCCTATTCATCGCTCTTATCGGCTTAGTTGATTCAGGTTTCGTACGCCGCACAAGTTCTGGCCCAGTTCCGGTTCAACTTGGCGATGGTGGAAATCTTGTCGGTTGGCCAATCGTGGTATTCATCCTCGGCTTAATTTTTATTATCGCATTGATGGTACGAAAGGTGAAAGGCGCACTTCTTATTGGAATTGCGTCGGCAACTGTCCTTGCCATTATTGTTGAAAATGCCTTCAAAATTGGTCCTAATTTTGTTGCACCGGACAAAGTGAACCCAAAGGGTTGGGGCTTAAATGTTCCAGCGTTACCAGATAAATTGGTTGCGACCCCTAAGTTTGATTTGTTAGGTGAGTTCAATCTATTGGGATCATTTAGTCGGATCAGCGCAATTTCAGCGATCTTGCTCGTATTTACCTTACTTCTTTCAGATTTCTTCGACACCGTTGGTACCGTAACTGCCATTGGTCACGAAGCAAATCTGATTGATCGCGAAGGAAATGTTCCGAATAACAATAAGATTCTCTTTGTTGACTCAGTCGCAGCTATGGCCGGTGGCGCAAGCGGTATTTCTTCGAATACTTCTTACATCGAATCAGCTGCAGGTGTAGGAGAAGGGGCTCGTACCGGATTAGCATCCATTGTTACTGGTATTTGCTTCCTGCTCACAACATTCTTATCACCAATTGTTGCTGTCATTCCTTACGAAGCCGCTACCCCAGCACTCGTAATAGTCGGCTTTTTGATGATGACTCAAGTGAAGGACATTGATTGGAATGACCTGGGCATTGCAATTCCAGCATTCCTTACAATCATTTTGATGCCATTCACTTACAGCATCTCAGTTGGTATTGGAGCCGGGTTCGTATCTCACGTTGTTGTCAGATACGTTCAAGGTCGTGGCAAGGATGTTCATCCATTGCTACTACTAGTTGCTGGACTATTCATGATCTATTTCTTAGCTTCACCAATTAACACTTGGGTTAATTAATAGTTCAAATCGTTAAATAAATAGAGGGGGTGGCAGCGATGTCACCCCCTTTACCAATTTATAACTGACGAACCGTTTCTTTCCAAAATCTCATT
>CAYFKK010000053.1:4438-4997 GCA_964343655.1 uncultured Actinomycetes bacterium
CCTCGATAGGCCGATAACGGACTTGGATGAGAGGTTACGATTACATTTTCGAACAAACTTGAATATTTTGCGGCCGAATTCCCCATTAATAATGCCACAACATTCATGTTTGCGTAGATTTCAATTGCATTGTCAGTTAATTCCGGCCAACCAAAATTTTGATGTGCCAGTGATTTTCCAACCTCCGTTGTTAAGAGCGTATTTAGAAGGGCAACACCTTGCTGATGCCAATCGGTTAAATCTCCGCTCGTTCGTTTGATTCCTAGATCGTCGTACAATTCCGTATAAATATTCTTTAAACTTTTGGGAAGCTTCTTTTGCTTAGTGCTAAAAGCTAGCCCCATCGCATCGCCAATACCTGGGTAGGGATCTTGGCCGAGAATTAAAACCTTGGTTCTAGTTGGCGGTAATGAAAAGTTAGCAAAAACTAACTTACGCTCAGGCGTGAAATTCGAGAGTGAATCTAATTTGGCATCAAATGAGCGAAATTTTTGACCAATTAGCTCTAGCCACTCTTCATCAACGAGCTTGAGCGAAGTATCTGCCATTTTCCGCAGTC
>CAYFKK010000054.1:0-1648 GCA_964343655.1 uncultured Actinomycetes bacterium
TCCAGCTTGACCAATGCTTTTTCTTTGGTCTCGGGGCTCATCCAGGTTAACTGCATGATTGATTGCCGATAAGCTTCAATTAAATTCGAAACTAAATGTTGAACCTGTGCTTTGCTGCTTGGTGGGAAATGTCGTCGCACATATTCTTTTCCGACCTCTTCACCGATTGAGCCCTCAACCAATGAGATGGCGCGCTTCCAGCGCTCGCGAATTTTTGGTGTCCCAGAGAGCGTGGTGCCATAGAAGGCAAAATTTTGATTAACTAGCTCCTCATGTAAATAACCAGCTGATCCGCTCAATAGATGCCACAAAGTCCAATTTTTCCAAGCTGCCAAGTCAAACTGGGAAAATAATTTTCCCAGTCCTTCAAAAAATTGCGGCTCGCGAACAATCACCGATTCGAAAAATTTAGGATTCACTTTACTGGCAGATATATAAGTAGCTAAATCAAAAGTGCCGCAAAGTTCTTCGAATTCAGCTCTAGTTAATTTGTTATAGGTCAACATCGCGTCGCGATCTTTAACTTGATCAAAGTGATAAGAGGCGATTTTGGTTTCCAAATCCAAGACAGATTGGCCATCGATTTCCAAGCCAGAAATTTGGGCCATTTTGGATATGTGGTCGACCAGCGCAACCCTAATTAGCTGGTAATCTTCTTCGCGGTAGTAAGCCTCATCGGGCAAACTGAGTCCGCTCTGCATGAAGTAGAGAATGTATTTAGATGAATTAGTGTGATCGGTATCGACAAAAGCGCCAAAAATTCCGCCGAAGCCATCCACCTCTAGCTCGGCGATAGCGGCAATCAGAGTTTTGGCATCGGTAATTGCTGCAATCTTGGCAATTGCGCCCCGGATTGGGTCGATTCCGGCTCGATTTATCCGTTCTACATCGATAAAAGATTTGTATAGGGCGCCAATTTTTCCGTTATCGCCTTCAATGATTTCCCGAACCTGTTTTTCGGCCGCTTCAAATAACTCATAGGTAATGCCATCATTTGAACGATCGGCTGGGATTTGATGAGTTTTTAGCCAGGCGCCATTGGCGAAGGTATATAAATCATCTTGCGGTCGCACCGAGGTATCGAAGAGCTCTTTTCGAATTCCAGATTTCAAAGTACGCCGCCTAATCTCAAATAATCACAATAGTTGAACCTTCAACTATTTGGTAGAATCCCGCTATGGCTGGCAAAAGTACCGAACCGAAGTGGTTATCGCCAAGTGAAATGGCGGCATGGCGCCGATACATTGTCGCTAGTCGAAGATTATTAGATGCGCTCGATGCGGATTTAGATTCCGAAGATTTATCAATGGCTGATTACGAAGTTTTAGTTTTATTAAGTGAAGCTCCTGATCGCAGAATGCGAATGAGTGAACTTGCTGAAAACGGCTTGGTCTCAAGATCCAGGCTTTCACATCGAATGAAAGTTATGGAGAAAGCTGGATGGGTTAAGCGCCAAAATTGTGAGGTCGACAAGCGTGGCCAATGGGCGGTAATGACCCCAAAGGGCTGGCAAGCTATAGTGAAGGCTGCGCCTATCCATCTAAATAGTATTAGGACGCGCTTTATTGACGTACTGAGTAAAGGTGATCAGGAAGCGATTGCCCAGGCCTTTAAAAAAATTGAAAGTAATTTACGAAGCGAAGTAATC
>CAYFKK010000054.1:1797-4786 GCA_964343655.1 uncultured Actinomycetes bacterium
ACGACGCTTTGGAGCTGCCTTCTTAGCAGCAGCCTTCTTACGACGACGACGCTTTGGTGCAGCAGCCTTAGCAGCAGCCTTCTTGCGACGACGCTTTGGTGCTGCCTTCTTAGCAGCAGCTTTCTTACGACGCTTTGCAGCCACGTATTTCTCCTATCGAGTGGTTCCGGATCCGTCTACCGAAACTTTCAAGGAGAAGCGTGGCAGGAATTAATAGGTAATGCAAATATTTTGTGACATTTAATTGAGTGCGTGTCGCAATTAATTTTTTATTATTTTTTATGCATTTACGAAAAAGTTTCGTTGGAATTTGGAAATTCGCCAGATTCGACATCTTTTGACCAATTTTTGGCCGCAGCGCCAATTTCCTCCCGCAAATTCAGATATTTTCGGGAAAATTTTGGCGAATTAGCGGTCAAACCGACTAAATCTGTCCAAACTAAGACCTGCGCATCGCAATTTGGCCCAGCTCCTATGCCAATTACCGGAATTTGGAGCGATTTTTGGATTTTTTCTGCCAATTCGGCGGGAATTAATTCCAATACGAGTGCAAAAACTCCTGCTTTTTCTAAATTTTTTGCCTGTTCGATGATCAATTCCGGATTTTCGCGACCTTGTACACGATAGCCACCCAATTGATGGAGCGATTGTGGCGTTAAACCAATATGGCCCATAACTGGAATGCCGCTACTGACGAGTTTTTTTACACTTTCAATCTGCGCTCCCTCCAATTTAACGGCATGAACGCCCGCTTCTTTCATAAATCGCATTGCAGTTTCAAGGCTTTGATCCGTAGATTTTTCATAAGAACCAAAGGGCAGATCTGCTACAACTAATGCTCGTTTTGCGGATTTTGCAACTGCCCGAGCCAATGGGATTAACTCATCAACGGTGACTGGAATGGTGTTTTCATGTGCCAGAAAATTGTTACCAGCCGAGTCCCCAACCAATAAAACCGGAATCCCGGCGGCATCAAAAATCTCGGCAGTCATCTGTTCGTATGAAGTTAGCATCGCCCATTTTTCGCCAGCAGCTTTTGCTGCCGCCAAATCTTTAATTGAAATACGTCGCGAAATATCGCTAAGTAGCGCCATTTATTACCTGCTTTCGCCTCAACTCCAAATATTGGTAGCTGGGATTACCTGCCAAGGATATAACCTTGAACTATGACCTTGGCAATTGCGATGGCTCAAATTAATCCCACCGTTGGCGCACTTTCGGCCAACAGTGAATTGATTCTGGCTAATGTAAATCGAGCCAAAGAACTTGGAGCTGATTTAATTGTCTTTCCCGAGATGGCGCTAACTGGCTACCCAGTCGAAGATTTAGCGTTGCGCCAGACCTTCCAAGTTGCTAGCAAAACTGCAATTGAAAATTTGGCAGCGCAAATTAATGGCTCGATTACTGCTGTGGTTGGCTACCTAGATAATGACGGAGCTGGGCCACTTAATGCCGTTGCCATAATTGAAAACGGCAGAATCAAAGCGCGCTACATCAAATGCCACTTACCAAATTACGGCGTCTTTGATGAGTATCGAAATTTCATTGCCGGAAGCGAGCCACTGGTTTTTGAAGTTAACGGCCATAAAATTGGCGTTGCCATTTGTGAAGATATTTGGCAATTTGGCGGACCGGTTGCCGAACTTGCGAAACTGGGAGTTCAGCTTGTTGTCGTGCCAAATGGCTCGCCTTATGAACGAAATAAAGATGATCTTAGATTGAAACTCGTCAAACAGCGCGCCAAAGATTTCGGCGCCGCATTAGCCTATGTAAATATGGTCGGCGGCCAAGATGAATTGGTCTTTGACGGCGACTCAATCTTGGTAGACCAGGCCGGAACGATCTTGGCTCGAACTCAACAGTTTGTCGAAGAATTAGTAGTAATTGATTTATTTGAGCCAAAGCCGCAAATTTCCGAGCCGTTAACGGATGCGGCCGAAATTTATGGCGCACTCGTTCTTGGGCTGCGAGACTATATAAATAAGAATGGATTTAAATCGGTCGTGCTTGGGCTATCTGGCGGAATTGATTCGGCTTTAGTTGCTGCAATTGCCGTCGATGCGTTGGGCCCAGATCGGGTCCACGGTGTGGCACTTCCTAGTAAATATTCATCAGAGCATTCCCTTGCTGATGCCAAAGAGTTAGCAAACCGGCTGGGCTTGAATTTTCGAATTATCGAAATTGAACCGATGGTAAAAGAGTTTATAAAAAACGTTGGCTTATCTGGGGTCGCTGAAGAGAATGTTCAAGCTCGAGTCCGGGGTACTACTTTGATGGGGATTTCAAATCAAGAGGGGCATTTAGTTTTAGCAACTGGCAACAAATCAGAATTGGCCGTTGGCTATTCAACGCTTTATGGCGATGCCGTTGGCGCCTTTGCTCCAATTAAAGATGTTTACAAAACTGAAGTCTGGCAATTGGCGAAATGGCGAAATAGCAGCGGCGCTGTTATTCCGGAGAATTCAATTTCCAAAGAACCCAGTGCGGAGCTACGGCCAGGCCAAAAAGATAGCGACTCCTTACCGGACTATTTATTACTGGATCAATTGCTCGTTAAATATGTCGATCAAGATGCTGGCGCTGCGGGTTTATTGGCTGCTGGTTTTGCCCCAGATTTAATTAATCGAGTAATTGGCTTAGTTGATCGTGCGGAATATAAGCGGCGCCAATATCCGCCTGGTCCGAAAGTTTCGATGCGGGCTTTTGGCAAGGACCGAAGATTGCCGATTACTTCACGCTGGAAAGAGCAGAATTAAAGCTTAATTAGTTAACACGCCGGAAACTTTACGCTGGCAATATTTGCGCCATGAGCGAAATAAGTAAGCAGCAAGAGTTTGTACTGCGCACAGTTGAAGAACGGAATGTGCGTTTTATTCGCCTTTGGTTTACCGATGTTTTGGGGTTTTTAAAATCAGTCGCGATCGCTCCAGCGGAATTAGAAGCTGCCTTCGAAGAGGGTATTGGCTTTGATGGTTCCGCAATTGAAGGT
>CAYFKK010000055.1:0-4705 GCA_964343655.1 uncultured Actinomycetes bacterium
CAAATCTCGCCGCTTTTTCACCTGCCGCAGAATCTAGTACGCCACCAAGATGTTGAGGATTATTTGCGATAACGCCAACTGTTCGCCTGCCACGGCGACCAATTGACGTCACCATATTTGGTGCCCATTCTTTTAATAATTCTAAATTTTCACCTTCTTGATCCAATATCGCATTTACAAGTGGATGGATATCATAAGTGCGTTTCAGATTATCTGGAACTAATGGTGCCAAATCCAGATCCTCAATATTTTTTGCCACATGACCTTGATTAGCAAAAAGTGAAGTTAAATCTCGAATTTGGCTATAAGCAATCTCTTCATCGTTAGCAATTACATGGGCCACGCCGCTAGATTTTTTATGTGCTTCAGGTCCGCCAAGTTTTGCCATATCGACATTCTCGCCAGTAACACTTTTTACGACATCTGGACCAGTTACAAAAATTCTGCCTTCTGGAGCCAACACCACAACATCTGTTAATGCTGGTCCGTAGGCACCGCCACCAGCAGTTGGTCCGAGCACAAGTGAGAGCTGCGGAATTCGACCACTTGCTGTAATTAGAGATTGAAAAACTTCACCAAACGCATGAAGTGAGAGAACACCATCTCGCAATCTCGCGCCACCCGAATGCCAAATTCCGATTATTGGGATTTGTTCTCCCATTGCCACTTGATATGCGCGAACAATTACCTTTGCACCATCTGGACCAAGCGCTCCGCCTTGAACATTTGGATCAGATGCAAAAACCACTACATCATTTCCTTTTATTTGGCCGGTTGCAGCCAATACGCCAGATTTATCTTTTTCGGAAATTAATTTTGTAGTTCCTGGATCCAATAAATGATTGATTCGCCATTCTGGATCGCGAGTATCACTCATGTTTATCGGCTATAGAGTTTTAAATGCTAAAACGACGTCGTGGCCACCAAACCCAAATGAATCATTAAGCGCCGCAATGTCGCCATCAGGCAATTGGCGCGCTTTATCGCGAACTACATCAACCGTAACTGCTGGATCAAGATTTTCGATATTTATCGTTGGAGGTGCCAATCGATCTGCCAAAGCTTTGACAATGAATACTGACTCGATTGCACCTGCGCCGCCAAGTAAATGGCCGGTCATAGATTTTGTAGCCGAAACTGCGACATGATCAGCTTCGGAACCGAGCGCTGCACGTAACGCATTAGCTTCTGCAACATCACCGGCTGGCGTTGAGGTTGCGTGGGCATTTAAATGAAAAATATCTTTTGTAGAAAGTCCAGCATCTTTTAGGGCCATATTCATCGCGCGTATGACTCCCGTACCTTCTGGGTCAGGTGCGGCAATGTGATAACCGTCAGAAGTCAAACCTTGACCTGCAATTTCACAGAAAATTTTTGCACCACGTGCTTTAGCGTGTTCGTACTCTTCTAATATAAGTACGCCGCCACCTTCGCCAAGTACAAAACCATCGCGATCGGCGTCGTAAGGTCGCGATGCTTTTTCTGGCGCGTCATTTCTAGTAGATAAAGCTTTCATTGCGGCAAATCCAGACATCGGCAGAGCATCAACTGAAGCTTCAACGCCGCCAGAGATGACAATGTTAGCTCGACCATTTCGAATCATTTCAAATGCATAACCAATTGCTTCAGCGCCAGATGCGCATGCGCTAACCGGAGTGTGCACACCAGCTTTTGCTTTAAATTCCAAACCAACATTTGCTGCTGGGCCATTTGGCATAATCATTGGAACTGTATGTGGTGAAACAAATCGCGGGCCCTTTTCCATCAAAGTTCGATATTGCTCTAATAGAGAGGTAACTCCACCAATTCCAGACGCAATTACAACTCCAAGTCGTTCAAGTTCAACATCTGGATTTCCAGCATCAGCCCAAGCCTCGCGAGAAGCAATTAGCGCGAACTGTTCTGAGCGATCAAGGCGCCGAAGTTCGACTGGCTTCATAACTTCAGAAGGTTCAACTACGACTTCAGCAGCAAAATGAACCGGAAGTTCTTTAGCCCAATCTTGGCTAAGAGTGCGCGCGCCAGATTTACCAGCAATTAGTGCAGACCAAGAGGATGCAACATCTCCACCCAAGGGAGTTGTTGCACCCAACCCGGTAACAACTACGCGCTTTTGCGCCATCGAATTAGTTTGAAGCTTTTACGATGAAATTAACTGCATCGCCTACAGTTGCAAGTCCAGCGACCTGATCATCAGGAATTTTTACGCCGAAACGTTCCTCAGCCGCAACAACTACTTCAACCATGCTTAGAGAATCAACATCAAGATCTTCTGTGAAGTTCTTTCCCATTTCGACGGAAGCAGCTGGAATACCCGCAACTTCTTCTACGATTTCTTTAATACCTGAAAGAACTGCATCTTGTGAAAGTGCCATTAATTTATTTTCCTAACGTTAATCAGTGTGGCTTGATGCCATATTCTCTAACGCGATTGCTTTTACTTGCTAGTAGCCGCAGGATTTGGTGGCAATTTAACGACTTGTCCCGCATAAACCAGCCCTGCTCCGTAACCAATTATGAGAGCCAGACCACCATGTAGTTCGGGGTGATTATTGAGCAAGGTATCCATCGCGAGTGGAATTGAAGCGGCAGAAGTGTTTCCGGTTTCACGAATGTCATCTGCAATCACAATTGAATCCGGCAATTTCATATCTTTTGCCATGGTTTCAATAATTCGTAAATTGGCTTGATGTGGAATAAAAGCTTTCAATTCTTCCGGCGAAATACCGGCTGCATCAATTGCCGCATTTCCAATTTTGCTTATTGAAAAAACTGCCCATCTAAATACTTTTTGTCCTTCTTGAGCAATGAATGGCCAAGGTGCATTTGGATTATTTTTGAACTCTAACCACGAGGGATTCATCCAAATTGCATCACGTGAATCTGCATCCGAACCCCAAATTGTGGGACCAATTCCTGGTTCGGGTGCGGGCCCAATAATTACGGCACCTGCTCCATCTGCAAAAATAAATGCAGTAGCTCGATCTTCCAAATTTAAAAAGTCAGTGAACTTTTCAGAACCTACAACTAAAACATATTTTGAAGTTCCGCCACGAACTAAATCACTTGCCAATCCAACGCCATATGTAAAACCAGCGCAGGCGGCACCTAAGTCCATGGCTGCAGCTTTAAAGTTACCAAGTCGTGCAATTAATCCAGTAGCCGCACTGGGAGTTTGAAAAGGGTAGGTAATGGAGGCGAAAATAACGGTGTCGATTTGATCAACCGTTATTCCAGCGCGTTTAATTGCTTCTAGTGAGGCCGCTTCAGCCATATCAATAACATCGACATCGCTATCTGCAAATCTACGCGTCTCAATTCCCGTACGTTGTCTAATCCATTCATCTGATGAATCAATCTTTGAAACAATTTCTTCGTTTGAAACTAATCTTGGGGCGCGATAAGCACCAACTGACAAGATTGCACTATTAGACCCTTTATTTACTTTAATCATGAACCACCATGCTTCTTGGCAAACTCAACTGCCGCTGGTAAATCTTCAGGATTCTTTAAAGCAAAAGTTTCAATGTTTGGTTCTGCCCGTTTTAGCAAACCAACTAAAGTGCCGGCAGGCGGAAGTTCGATTACGCCAGTAATTCCTAATTCACGAAGAGAGACCATACATAAATCCCACCGCACTGGATTTGCAACTTGAGTAACGATTCGATCGATTGCATCTTCACCAGTACTAACAGTTGCACCATCTTTATTTGAAAGAAGTGCAACTTTTGGATTTGAAATCGAAAGTTTTGGCACAAAATTTGCAACTTGCGCTACCGCAGGTTGCATCACAGATGTATGGAAAGCACCAGCCACCGCTAATGCTCGAACTCGCGCGCCAAATGGGGGATTTTCATTTAGCTTCTCCAAAGCGTCCAATGCTCCAGCCGCAACGATTTGTCCGGCACCGTTATCATTTGCCGGAGTTAGGCCAAAGTTATTTAAAGTTTTTAGTACTTCGTCACGGTCGCCACCCAAAACGGCACTCATTCCAGTTTCGGATTCACTGGCGGCTTTTGCCATTGCGATGCCGCGTTGTCGGACAAATTCAAGTGCGTGAACTGGTGAAATAACTCCAGAAATTGCGGCAGCAGTTAATTCGCCAACGGAATGTCCCGCAGCAGAGGCAAATTTTGCTAACCCAAGTTTCTCAAAACCAATTAATCCGGCGGCAACTATTAGTGGTTGTGCGTTAGCAGTGTCTCTAATTTCATCAGCTGACGCAGTAGATCCAAGTCGAACCAAATCTAAATCAATGTGAAGCGACCATTTAGCCAGTAAATTTTTTGAAGTTTCATCTGCCAACCACGGCAAGAACATTCCAGGTGTTTGTGAACCTTGGCCGGGAGCGATTATTGCAAGCATTACTCGAGTTTATCGGTAACCCTGCTCAACTCAAAGCGAACCAATTTCAAATTAAATCAAGATTCGAGATAGCTGAGGTCGGCTTGTAACATTGGCTCATATCATGTCTATTTATCTTGATCACGCCGCTACTTCGCCACTTCAGCAAGAAGCATTAACCGCTTTGATTAATCAGTTAAAAGAAGTTGGAAATCCTTCAAGTTTGCATACATTTGGCCGTGACACTAGAAAAGCATTAGAAGAGGCCCGCGAAAAAATTGCTAAATTTGTAAGTGCGGCACCAAGTGAAATTATTTTTACTTCTAGTGGTACTGAAAGTAATAACCTCGCCATCAAAGGT
>CAYFKK010000056.1:0-1569 GCA_964343655.1 uncultured Actinomycetes bacterium
CGCGAAGGAATTCCGACTTTAGTTACATTAAATGTAATTTCAATGAATCGGCCAGAAGATCGGGCACTAATTGAAACACTTCGTGGGCCAATTAAATCTGATGCAAAAGTTGAAAAAGTGTTAGCGGAACTTCGGGAACATCCAGCGCTTGAAGTTTCTCGTAAACAGTTGAAGCAATTAGCTAAAGAAGCCCGAGATATTTTGGGTGGCTTACCTATTTCACCAATTAGCGCAGCGTTTTATTCTTTATGCGATTCAATTATTGACCGCGTTGCTTGATTTAAATAAATCAAACGCCAACGAAATCAGTGCAATCCAGATTATAAAAAACCCAATCCATCTAGCTGCCGGCATTGATTCGTGAAATACCCAGACGCCACATGCAAATTGCAAAGTTGGTGTGATGTATTGCAGTAAGCCCATAGTTGAATAAGGAAGTCGATTTGCCGCGCCATTAAATAATAGAAGTGGAATTGCGGTGATGACGCCAGACGCTGCTAACAGGATACTCAAATTAACGCTCTGGCCAAACTGTCCATCAATTGTAGTTAAGTACCAGAAATATGGTCCAACTGTTACTAAAGTTTCTAATCCCAATCCAGGTAGCGCACCGAGCCCCAAATTCTTCTTTAAGAATCCATATGTGCCCCATGAAGTTGCTAGCGCAAAAGCAATCCACGGAAATCGGCCATAATCAATCGTTAAAACCAGAACACCAATTGAAGCAATTGCGACCGCTACCCACTGGAATTTGCGCATCCGCTCTCTAAGCAGAAAAACACCAAGTGCAATATTTATCAAGGGATTTATGTAATATCCAAGGGCAGCTTCAGTAACGTGATCATGATTTACCGCCCAGATGTAAACCAACCAATTTATTGAAATCATGATTGAAGCCGCAATCAGCGTAACTAAATTTCGGATACTTTTTACCAGTCGAAATGTTTGAATCAGTTGTTTGCTAAGCGCCAGCACGACTAAACAGAAGATTGCAGTCCATACCGAACGATGTGCCACGATTTCCAGCGAAGTGGCTGGTTTAAGCAGCGGCCAATAAAGCGGAAAAAGCCCCCAAATTATGTAGGCAGCAAAGCCATAAGTTAGGCCAATTTTATTGTTATTCAATTATCTGTAATTGGTAAATTGAACTGCGAAGTCCCATTTACCGCCCTTCACAAGTGCAATTGCGGTCTGTAAATCATCGCGTGATTTGCTAGAAACTCTTAATTCATCGCCTTGAATTTGAGTCTTAAGTGACTTTGGACCTTCATCTTTTAAAAATTTAGCAATTTTCTTGGCGTTTTCGGTCGAGATTCCCTCTTTTAAAGGCGCAGCAATTTTATAAATTTTGCCGCTTAACTGTGGTTCGCTCGGGTCAAGATGTTTAAGTGAGACGCCACGTTTAACGAGTTTATCTTTCAATACATCTAGCGCAGCTTTTGCGCGCTCTTCGGTATCAGCTTCAATCGCAATTTTCTCGCCGGATAATTCAATTTTTGCACCAGTATTTTTAAAGTCAAAGCGGGTATCAATTTCGCGAACTGCTTGGTTAACCGCGTTATCTAATTC
>CAYFKK010000056.1:1579-4619 GCA_964343655.1 uncultured Actinomycetes bacterium
ATCTACCACCAGCTTGTTTTGCGATTTATTGCCGATTTATTTCTGATTAATTTGGAATTTATTTGAGATGTCCTGGGCCAAATGCCCAAGGTAATAACTTCTCTAATTTAGTTGGACCTTCTGGCGTCAATATCAATAAATCAGGGCCACCATGTTCGTAAAGCAATTGCCGACAACGGCCACATGGTTGTAATAAATTCTGCTCTTTATCGACGCAAACTTCCGCAATTAAACGTCCACCACCAGTAGCGACTAAGTCGGAAACTGCGCCACATTCAGCACAAAGCGTGATGCCGTAGCTGGCATTTTCGACATTGCAGCCAACCACAATTCGACCATCATCTACTAAAGCCGCAACGCCGACTGGAAATTTTGAATACGGGACATAGGCATTGGCCATAACTTTGATGGCTTTAGCTTTTAATTCATCCCAATTGATATTCATTACTCTTTTAAACCTGCCATCAAACGCCCGATGTGCTGCCGGTCTGCACCTTCGCCATTTAGGATCGCAACAACTTTGCCCTCATACATGACTGCAATTCGATCAGACAACGACAAGATTTCATCCAATTCAGCTGAAACCAAGAGGACGCCAGCTCCATTGTCGCGGGCACTTACCAATTGATTATGAATGAATTCAATTGAACCAATATCAACCCCACGGGTAGGTTGTGACGCGACAATTACTTTGGAATCTTGAGAAAGTTCGCGTGCAACGACAACTTTCTGCTTATTTCCACCCGATAAAGAGCTCGCTAAATTATGAAAACTCGGCGTGCGAACATCAAATTCCTTAACCAAGGCTTCAGCATATTTATCGCGCTCTGAAAAATTACGAATTCCTTTATTTGCAAATGGCAGTTGGTCGTATCGATTTAAAACCATGTTCTCGGCAATTGAGTAAGTAGATACCAAGCCATCTTTTTCGCGATCTTCAGGAATATTTGATAAGCCCATCAAACGGACATCATGCGGATTTAAATTTGGGGATTCGGCGCCCAAAATCTTTACGCTACCAGTTACCCGATTTCGCATTCCACAAACAGCTTCAACTAATTCACGTTGGCCATTTCCTTCAACGCCAGCTATGCCAAGAATTTCACCGGCATGAACTTCGATCGAGAAATCATTTACTGCCATCAAATTTCGGTCATCTTTCACCGACAAATTTTTAATTTCTAACACCGTTTCTTTAACTAAGGCTGGCTTTTTTTCAACGCGGAGGACCACATTTCGACCCACCATCATCTGCGCCAAACCCTCTTCGTCAGTTTCTTTTGGAGTGGTGGTGCCGACTAACTTACCGTTGCGTAAAACAACTACGCGATCTGCAATCGCCATAACTTCACGCAATTTATGAGTAATAAATAAAACCCCAACACCGCTGGCCGCCAAATTCTTGATCACCGATAACAATTCATCAATTTCCTGTGGCGTCAGAACCGCAGTTGGTTCATCCAAAATAAGTAAGTCAATATCTTTACGTAACGCTTTCAAAATTTCGATACGTTGTTGTAGGCCAACTGGTAAATCTTCAACAATGGCATCTGGATCTACTTCTAGACCATATTTATTTGATAAATCGATAACTTCTTGGCGAGCAGATTTCATGCTGACGAAGGCGCCTTTTCGCGGTTCGTCGCCCAAAATTATGTTCTCGGTAACGGTCATAACTTGAACTAATTGGAAATGTTGATGAACCATGCCAACGCCATGTGCAATCGCGGCAGCCGTATCACCAAATTCAATAACATCACCTTTTATTTTTATCGTTCCGCTATCTGGCTTAACTAATCCAAAAACTGATTTCACCAGGGTTGATTTTCCAGCGCCATTCTCGCCAAGTAGGGCAACAATTTCGCCCTTATTTACTTCAATTGAAATCTTTTCATTTGCGACCACACCAGGAAAAGTTTTAGTTAAGTCTCTGATTTCTAGCAGGCTCATGCCTTCTCCTTTTCATAAGGAGCGCCAGCCGCTGCTGGTGGCCGAACTTTTCCAGCAGAGAAAGCAAGAACTGCAATCGTAAATACGTATGGCAAAATATTTATAAATTGTTGTGGAATTTCTTGAACCCCAAAGATCTGTAATTGAGTTGATAACGCTTGAGCTAAACCGAATGCAATCGCAGCTGCGAAAGCGCCAAGTGGATTCCAGCGACCGAAAATCATTAAAGCCAAAGCGGTGAAACCAGCTCCGGCAGTAAATTCTTTGCTAAATGAACCAACTAATTCCAAACAGATAAAGCCGCCGACTAAGCCACCGATAGCGCCACCGATTACAACGTTTGTAATGCGCATCCGAATAACAGAAACACCTGCGGTATCTGCTGAACCTGGATTTTCACCAATTGATCTGGTGCGAAGTCCCCATCGGGTTTTGTACATCATGACCCAGATAAGTGGAATAAAAATCAATCCCAAATATTGAATTGGACCTTGCTGACTAAATAATGATTCGCCCACTAGTGGCAATTTAGAAAGAAGTGGAATATCAAAAATCGGCCAATTATTTGGAATTGTTACGCCGGCAACATACAAAAATGAAGTTAAACCCGAAGCCAAAATATTGATAATTGTTCCCGCGATAATTTGATCCATTTTCCAAACGATGGTCATCATGGCGTGCAGGAAGGATGCAGCAATACCGGCCAAAATTGCAGCACCAAAACCAAGCAGAACATTTTTAGTGTAGACGCCAGCATAGAAACCAAAGAAACCTGAGAGCAACATAGTTCCTTCAATGCCGATATTAATAACACCAGAACGCTCGCACATAATTCCAACCATTGCCGCAAGTGCTAACGGCATGCCAAATCTAAGTCCAGAAGAGAGAACTGAATTTGTAATTCCTGAATCAAGTACATAGCCAAAGATCCAAACCGCAAGCAATACGGCGGCAATCGTGTAATTTCTAATTTTGCGCATCAGGAGCTCCAACCCGAGGTGGTGGTAACTGATTTGGCATTGGATTTCAAAAGTTTTGCAATAAATGGTGCGGTAGCAAAGAAAAGCACCAAAGCTAATAACAAGTTAAT
>CAYFKK010000057.1:0-4613 GCA_964343655.1 uncultured Actinomycetes bacterium
TTATCAGCAACACCTGCCGCGATTGTTGGCGATGTTGTTAAAGGGAAAATTGGTCGAGTAGTCGGTGCATTCCAAATGGCCGGTGATGCCGGAATGATTGCTGGGCCATTGGTTGTCGGATGGCTTGCCGATATTTATGACTTTAGGACGGCATATGCCGCCACGCTCGCAATATTTTCAATCTTGATATTACTTGCGTGGCGGCTGCCAGAAACTAGATCAACGATCGTTTCGAAGTAGAGAAAGAAGTCGTAAAACTTCTAAATACAACCAAACAAGTGAGACCATCAAACCAAAGCCAAGTCGCCATGACTCCTCTTGCGGCACACCTGCTGCAACAGCTTTATTGATTTGGTCAAAATCAAGAGCTAAAAAGAAACTTGCTAGACCAACTCCGAAGATTGCAATCAACGGACCAAATGCGCTGTTATAAATTGAACCGCCCATAAATAGCGAAACAATTCCGAGCACTAAATAACCAATCAAGGCACCCATCGCAATTCGCGTTGCGCGAGCGCTAAATCTAATTCGGCCCGTTGAATATGCAAATAAAATTCCAGCAAAAGCTGCAAGGGATGCAATTACAGCTTGAACCACAATTCCTGGATATGCCTGGTTGTAGAAATTACTTAGCGTGCCTAGAACGACACCCTCGAGAACTGCATATGCAATTACAAGGGCTGGGCGAACTTTTCTAGAAAAAGAAATAACTAGAGAAAGACCAAGCGCGGCAAATAAACTAATCATTAATGGACCTTGCCCAAAATCCAAAGTCCAAGCTACGCCACCGCTAATTACCAATAAACCAAAAAGAAGTGCAGTTCGTGTAACAACATCATCAATTGTTAAACGACCAGTTCTAATCGATGACGCCGCTGGCGCGTTATAAAGTTGTTCCAGATCTTGATCTGATCCGGTTTCCATAGACGCATAGCCGCGGCCATAACGATTCAGAATCGGATTGCTACTTTCCATTTCACTCTCCTTGTAGCGCCCCGTTTGGGCGCCATTAATGTATTTAACAAGTTAGAGCGACGAGTAATTCCCGTGCCCCGGGTGGGGGTCGAACCCACACTGGAAGGATTTTAAGTCCTCTGCCTCTGCCATTGGGCTACCGGGGCGTCAAATTAACTGGGCAAATCTACCGCCCTTTTTGAGTACTTCGTCCAATCCGCTCTTCGTTAACTTCCCTGTAAAAGTGTTCTGTTGGCTTGGGTGATAGGAGCCAATAATCAAATATTTGATCCCATCATGTTGATAAAAAATTTCTATTCCGTGACCGAATTTACATTTTGGAATTTTATGGCCGATAGCCATTAACTCTCTAATCAAACTATCCCAAGCAAATTTTCCAAGCGCCACAAATGCCCTCGTGGTTGGCAGAATCGAAATTAATTCATTTCGCAAAAATGGCGCGCAATTGTCCCGCTCTTCGATGGTTGGTTTATTGTCAGGTGGTACGCATCTGACTGCGCAACCAATTCGAGTGCCAGTTAATTTTTGGCCATCATTAATTGATTTACTCGTTGGCAATTTTGCAATTCCGATTCGATGAAGTGATTCGTAAAGCCAGTCGCCAGAAGAGTCACCCGTAAAGATTCGCCCCGTTCGATTGGCGCCATGCGCTCCTGGTGCTAAACCTAAAATAAAAAGTTTTGGTTTTTCAGCACCAAAACTTGGGACAGGTTTCCCCCAATATTTCTCGTCTTGATATGCCTTCCGTTTTGTAATTGCAACTTCTTGCCGCCACGAAACTAATCTCGGACACTTCTTACATTTGATTATTTTTTGATCAATTGGAAGCAAGTGTGTAAGCCATTCCATCCAAAATATCTGATTCCGAAGCAATGAATTCCGATACGTGAGTTGCTTTCAAAATCTCAGAAAGTACCAATGATCCTGCTGCAATCACATCCACTCGCCCGGGGTGCATATAACCAAGTCCCAATCGCTCTTCCCGATTCAGAGTTAGAAACTTTTCTGATATTTCGTGAACTTTTTCCGACGAAACTCGACTCAGATGAATTGCGTACCGATCATATTCCGACAAATCTAACGCGGCAGCTGCCACAGTTGTCGCCGTACCAGCAACTGCGATTAAAGAAGTTGCTTTGGTTATTGGTACCTCTCGTGCTGCCGAATCAATCGCAGCTTTGATATCTATCCGAGCATTTTCAATTTCACTTTTTGTAGGCGGATCGTTTTTGAAGTGGCGTTCAGTCATCCGAACGCATCCAATGTTCACGCTTTTTGCCGATTCCACGCCTTCGGTTCCAAAAACAAATTCAGTTGAACCACCACCAATATCAATTACTAAATATGGTGCAATCTTTCTTGGTAGTGAAAAAGTTGCACCTAAGAACGAGAGGGCGGCTTCTTCATTACCCGAGATGACTTCGGGCTCTACTCCCAGTCGTTGCGAAACACCATTGATGAATTCGTCTCGATTTTGCGCATCCCGAGTGGCGCTTGTGGCACAAAATCGAAGCTTTTCTACACCACGTTTTGAGATTTCATTTGAAAAACGCTCAACAATTTTTAATGTGCGACTAATTGCAGCTGGGTCAAAAGCCTTGTTTCTATCAACGCCCGCACCTAATTTAACAATTTCCATATCGCGAAAAACTTCTCGTATATTTCCGCCTTGAAATTCGGCAATAAGTAACCGAATCGAAGCGGTTCCGCAATCAATGGTTGCTACGCGCATGGATTATCAAGCCACCACTTTGGTAATTTATCTAACGCTTCATCACCTAATGGATTTACATCGGGTCCTGCGGCAAGTGAATGTGCGATGAGTGAATGTAAACATTTAACGCGATCGGGCATACCACCTGCTGATATTCCTTCAACTTCCGGTACGTCATTAGCAACGGCAGCACGGGCAGCTAAATAGTCCTCATGAGCTGCAAAATATTTGCCAGATAATTCTGGATCAATGGCGATTCGATTATTCATGTCAGCCATTAATCCGGTTGTTTCTAAAGTTGAAATAGCAGCAGTGAGTCGGGGACAAGTTGCATAATAAAAAGTTGGAAATGGAGTTCCATCTTGTAATCGAGGCGGTGTTTCAATCACTGCTGGTTTTCCACATGGACACCGATAAGCAATAGCATGAACATCTCGTGGTGGGCGTTGTAATTGATTTTCAATGCAATCTAGATCTGATTGCGAAACTTCGCGACTCATTTTGAAGTCTCAGTAATTGATGAAATTAATCGCGTGTACCAAGGCACACCTCTGGTTGCGCCTTGGGTAATCTTCAAAGACTCTGGGCTGTCGTCAAGATTTTCAGTGCCAGTTATTATGTATTTTCGTTCACCTGGCATTACAAAATGAAGTCTACTTCTTGCTTGAGATTTCACGTATTCTGGATCCTGCCACTGCGACAATTCACGGCGAGCATCTTCCAATTCTTTTTGATTTGAATTTACTTCTGCTTGCAATTGGTTTATTTGAGCACGCTGTGAAAAATAATGCTGAGTTGGTCCTGCCAAAGAATAAACAACTGCAAACGCCAAAAGTATTACGGCGAAAACGCGAAAATTCCCGCGCTTTCGATAATTTTTCCGCGATTTACGCATTAACCCTTAAAACGAGGAAATGCGCTGCGTCCTGCATAAAGTGCGCCGTCAGCTAATTCTTCTTCGATTCGAAGTAGTTGATTGTATTTCGCAACACGTTCACTTCGTGCCGGAGCGCCAGTTTTAATTTGGCCACAATTTGTTGCCACCGCTAAATCCGCAATCGTCGTATCTTCGGTTTCACCAGATCGATGACTCATCATGCTGCGATATCCCGCACGATGCGCCATTTCAACTGCGTCCAAGGTTTCAGTTAAGGTTCCAATTTGATTTACTTTTACTAAAAGTGCATTGGCAGTACCGGCAGCAATTCCCTTCGCTAACCGCTCAGGGTTGGTTACGAATAGATCATCACCAACTAATTGAACTTTTGAACCCAGTGATGAAGTCATTTCAGCCCAACCGGCCCAATCATCTTCATCTAACGGATCTTCGATTGAAACTAATGGATAAGAATTAACTAGTTCTGAGTAATATGCAATCATTTCTGAAGCGCTACGTTGTGTTCCTTCAAATGAATATTTACCATTTTCATGAAATTCAGTAGCTGCAACATCCATAGCGAGTGCAACATCTTTGCCAGGTTTAAAACCAGCTCCATTGATTGCCTCCAAAATCAAATCCAATGCAGCGCGATTACTATCTAAATTAGGTGCAAATCCACCTTCATCACCAATGCTGGTTGCTAAACCGCGTTTTTTTAATACTGATTTAAGTGAGTGATAAATCTCGGCACCCCAGCGCAAAGATTCTTTAAATGTTGTTGCACCGATTGGCGCCACCATAAATTCTTGAATATCAACATTGGTATCAGCATGTGCTCCGCCGTTAAGAATATTCATCATTGGCACCGGCAAGATATGTGCGTTGTTGCCACCGACATATTTGAAGAGTGAGAGATCAGCATGTTCTGCCGATGCTTTTGCAACCGCAAGTGAAACACCTAGAATTGCATTCGCACCAAGCTTTGCTTTATTTTTTGTGCCGTCGAGTTCAATCATGGCTTCATCAATCAAGCGTTTATCTTGA
>CAYFKK010000058.1:0-1487 GCA_964343655.1 uncultured Actinomycetes bacterium
AAGATGTCGGGGGTTCGAAACCCTCACCGCCCACAATTATTGTTTAAACTTCTCGCTATGACTGAGATAAAAATTGCCGGACCTGCTTCATATTTCCCGTCAATTGAAAAGAAATATGGGAAGCCAATTGAGCATTGGATGAAAGAGCTCAAAAAAGTTTCAAAATTAAAGCACATGGAACAAGTTGCGCACTTAAAAACCAAATTTGAAATGGGCCATGGCCATGCAAATGCATTAGTTGCAGTTTTTCGAAAGAAAAATGGTTTGTAAGTTATAAATTAAGCAACGCTAGAAACCATCCACCGGATGCCGTATTGATCTTGGCATGAACCCCATAACGCACCCCAAGGCATTGGCGCTAAAGGGCCAGAATTCTCTGGTGAATTTGTTAAAAGTTGGTTGTAAATTCGTTCAGCTTCTTCTTTTGAATCTAAATCGAGCGAAATAGTTACGTTATTACCAACTTGAACTTTGTGTCCCAATGATTCAAGTGCATCGGTAGCCATAAGTACATGGCCATTGGTTATGGGCAATTGAATATTCATTATTTTATCGGCATCAGATTCTGAAAGAGAAGGAGCCCCCTCGGGGCGTAGCATATCTTTCATTCTAGCAATGCTTATGAACTCGGAACCGAAAACTTTTTTGTAAAAATTAAATGCTTCTTCGGTATTACCCATGAAATTTAAATATGTATTTACTCTCGCCATGGTCGAAAGATATCAGCAATTCTTAATTACCTAGATACGCTTGTTTCATTCCAGCCAAATCAATTTTCTTCATCTTTAACATTGCTTCTGTTGCTCGTTTTGCTCCGGCTTGATCTGGACCACCTAAGTAATTCATCATTTCAGGTGAAGTAACCTGCCAGGAAACACCAAACTTGTCTTTTAGCCAACCACACTGGCTTTCTTGGCCACCATCTGCAAGCAATAAATTCCAATATTTATCGATTTCTGATTGATCCTTACAAGGAATCTGAAATGAAATAGCCTCAGTATGCGGAAATTGTGGGCCACCATTTAAGCCGATGAAGTTTTGTCCAAAAATTTTGAAATTTACAACGACTTCATCGCCTTGAGAATTTCCAGGAGTATCCGCCGGTGTAATCCAATGATCGTCTAAATGGCTATCTGGAAAAATTTGAGTGTAAAAATTTGCTGCTTCGCGGGCATTTCCATTAAACCAAAGACAGGTAGTTAAATCCATCTCCGAAGGATAGGGCAATTTGAACGATAAAATGAGGACATGGCAAAATCAAATTGCGCAGTCACTAGAGGTGAAATTGATCTTTCACGTTATTCAAAATTGGATACTTATTGGAAGAATCTCGGAGTTTCGGCTCCGGCTCGTCGTGCGTTAATTGATGCAAAATTGCTGAAGACTTCAGATTTAAAGAAAATTTCTGAAATAAAATTTATGGAACTTCACGGAATGGGTCCGAAATCGGCTTCAGTAATCAAGGAGGATATGAAGAAATTAAAGAT
>CAYFKK010000058.1:1497-4520 GCA_964343655.1 uncultured Actinomycetes bacterium
GATTTCATTTGCTCAATTTGAGCAGATTGATCTTTAACAATGTTTTCACCAAAAGCTTTGATTTCAGTTTTATCAGCGTCTCTGATCATTTCAGTCATATGAATTGCGCCATCGTGATGAGCAATCATTCCTTTGAGCCACAAAATATCAAATGCTTTTCCGGTTGCAGCTTGAAGTGCCGACAATTCAGCATCATCCAACATCCCGCCCATGCCATGACCCATAGCGTGCGGAACTTCTGTCGATGCATTTGCATCCTTCAACCAAGTTTTCATTTGAACAATTTCAGCTGACTGAGCCTTAATAATTGTTTGAGCTAGCGATTTTATTTCGGAGTCTTTTGTAGTTTTGAGAGCCAAATTGGATATATCAATCGCCTGCTGGTGATGCGGAATCATCATTTGCAAGAACATCACATCAGCCCCAGTGAAGCCAGAATTTGATTTGTTATTTTGATTCATACCCATTGAATGATCTGCGTGATTGGAGCCATGGTCCATACCCATATCAATGCGATCATTGTTCATCGCCTGGCCAACGATTACCGCAATTAGAACTGCGATGACTGCTAGAAAAACACCAGTTTTTTTATCAATATTTATCTGCATAGCTAAACCGTTCTCTTACGGAGAGCATACGCCTGAAATCTTAAAGAAACTTATCCAGCTCTTTGTAAAGTAACGGAGAATACATTTTTGACGCCTCGGTAGTTATGTGAGAATAATCAATATAGAGTAAAACGTTATTTAATATGGCTGGGCAATTTTTGCTACTGCAAAACCAATCCACTAGCGAGACGTAAACAACTCCAGCATTGGCTGCAGCTTTAGCACCTGGTCCAGAGAGATCATTTTGCTTAGCTGATTTCAACGAACTATTACATTTAGTAATTTGATTTGGATTATTTAATAAGCATTGGGCAACTTCAAATCCTGGATAAGGAGTGTCGCCAAGATAAATTACCTTGCCGTCAGCAGCAGTTTTGATTTTCTTTAATTGCTCGGTCATGCCGGAAAACCAAGATTTGCCTCGTGGTCCTTTTTCATCAATTAATCTTGAAGCCAGAATCACTAAGTCAGGTTTCACTTCGGTAATTTTATTAATTACATAATTTTGGGCATCTTCACAAGTTTTATAAGGCTTGCCACCAAGTCTGGCCATCTTCGGTATTACCGTTGAAATGCCACAAGCTGATTTTGTTAATGCATATAACTTGTAGCCGTACTTATTCGCAATATCTTGAATTGCTGGAAACCATTGAGCTGCATGCGAATCACCAAATAGAAAGAGCGTCTTTTCTGATTTTTTATCGCCAAAAATGCAATCCCCATACTTTGTATCAAATACCATCAAATGGCATCGGGTTGAATATAAATTTGAAACCGTACGTGGTTTGGTCAAAGGTGGCGTAATAACACCAGTTAGTTTCGTTAATTTACTGGCTTTAAGTAAATCAGCCCTTAATGACTTACTTGAAATGACCTCATAATTTGTTGTCGGTCTTCCGGGATTGGCTTTTGCGGCGACTTGAAAATTAAGGCAAAAAGCAAAACCAAGTACTATTAGGATTGCTTTATGAGCCAACAAATTGAAACGCATATTCAAGTAGATTACCAAAATCGTAATCGAACTTCTTCTTTTTTTCGCCCACTTCTTATAATTCCCGTTGCAGTTTTTCTAATGCTTTTCACTCAATTCAGCCATTGGGGAATTTCTACCGTCGCTATTTCCATGCCGGTAGTCATTTCATTGTTGCTCCGCCAGAGTTATCCAAGTTGGATTCTCGCTTTTAATCACGCAATTTTAGAATTTGGAACCAGAGCCGTTGCTTACGCTCTACTTTTAACCGACAAGTATCCAACGTTTGAAAGCAATCCAACAGTTGCGATCATTTTTCCCGACGTCGAAGGTGGTAAGAAATTAAATCGCTGGCTTCCGCTAGTCAAATGGATCTTGGCAATTCCGCTCTACGTTGTAGGTGCTTTTTATTTAGTTCTGACCACTTTCGTAACAATTGGTGCTTGGTTTCAAATATTCTTTACCGGGAATTTTCCAACTTGGGCTGGAAATGTCACAACCGGAACTGTGAGGTTTTGGAATAGGGTTTATGGCTACTCAATTGTTTTAACCACTGATGAATATCCTTCGTTTAGTTTGAAAAATTAGTTATGACATCAGATCGCGAAGCCTTTTTTCCAAAAATCGAGAAGAAACATGGCCAGCCCATGAAATATTGGTTTGGCGTCATGAAAGATATTGCAGATCGAAAATATCCAGAACAGATTGCCTTTTTAAAAGAAGAACATGGATTTAGCCAACAGCATGCTAATGCTTTGGTGATGTATTCCCGAGGTTCCAAAAGCGCAAAGCGCGTGAACAGCTTGACCGATTTTCTAAAAGATAGTGATGCTGCTCAGAAAAAAACCGTTAAAGCAATTTATAAAGCAATCCAAAGCAAGAATCCAAAACTCGAATTAGCTTTTGCCTGGAATAAGCCAATG
Organism: uncultured Actinomycetes bacterium; assembly: GCA_964343655.1. Taxonomy (GTDB): domain Bacteria; phylum Actinomycetota; class Actinomycetes; order Nanopelagicales; family Nanopelagicaceae; genus ZLKRG08. The sequence goes on from CAYFKK010000058.1 coordinate 3,999, forward strand.
CTTAAATCTGGTGATAAATATATATTTGGAGTAGCGGTCGCCAAGAATCATATTTTACTTGCACCATTTGATGCCAAAATTTTGAATAAATTAAAGCCCAAATTAAAGGAATATAAAGTACTTAAGAAAACCGTACAGGTGCCAAACGACTGGAAAGTTGATTCTGCTTTACTTAACGAAATGATTAAGTTAAGTTTAAGCAAATGACAGTGGAACCATTTGCCGCCGTTGAAGTTATCGCGGCAAAACGCGATCGAAATGAATTAAGCGATAACCAAATCGATTGGGTGGTAGATGCTTACACCCGTGGCGCAGTCGCTGACGAACAGATGTCTGCTCTGCTTATGGCAATTTTGTTAAATGGTATGAATTCGCGCGAAATTTCGCGCTGGACCAATGCCATGATTAATAGTGGCGAACGAATGGATTGGTCGATGCTCGATCGCCCAACTGTAGATAAACATTCAACTGGCGGCGTCGGGGACAAAATAACTTTGCCATTAGTTCCACTTGTTGCCGCAT
>CAYFKK010000059.1:0-2712 GCA_964343655.1 uncultured Actinomycetes bacterium
AAGCAATGTGGTTCATGTGGATTCTTTTTACCAATCGCTGGATCGATGCGAAGCGCATTTGGTGTTTGCGCTAACGCAATTTCGCCAGAAGATGCACGCGTAGTTTCAGTTGACCATGGCTGCGGCGCACACTCCGAAGCCACCGTTTAGCCAGTCATTTACGCTCAAATATTTGGTTCTCACCAATCACCTTCCCGCGATAAAATTACCCCCTGACCTTTTAATCAGAACGAAGAGTATGTTCGTTCGAATTAAAGGGCGAGTGCGAAACTAAACGAGTAAATATCCAAAGGAGCCCGCTATGCCTACTGGCCGCGTTAAATGGTTTAGCTTAGAAAAAGGCTTTGGCTTTATCGATTCCGATGAAGGACAAGATGTTTATTTATCTGCCAACGCACTTCCAGAAGGCGTAACTACAGTTAAGCCTGGAACAAAACTTGAATTTTCAGTTGCGGAATCTCGTCGCGGTCCGCAAGCGTTACAAGTTCGTGTAATTGATGCACCGCCTTCATTAGCGAGCAATTCGCGGGGCGACTTTGATGATTTAGCAGCGATTATCGAAGATTCAATCAAAATTTTGGATCGTTTAGGTAATTCGTTTCGTCATGGCCGCACGCCATCAGCCAATGAAATTGAACGTACCGTAAAAGTTTTGCGCGGTATTGCAGCGCAAATCGAACAAGCCGGGAATTAATTAGATTTTAAAGTTCGCCGCGACCATTGCGGCGGATGGAGTATCTAAGGCCAATAAGTCCGAGCGCAATTCCAACAACGCATACCAAAATTAGTTTTAACGCTGCGCCGATAATAATGAATGTCAACGCTGCCAAAGTCCAAGCGAAAATGCCAAAAATTAAGAAGGCGATAACTTTTGCTAATTCGGAATTGAAATTTCGAAATTGCATATCTGGTCCGAAACTATTTTAAATTCTCGACAACGTAATCAATACAAGCTGTTAGAGCTTTAACATCAGCTGGATCGATTGCGGGAAACATTCCGATTCGAAGTTGATTCTTTCCGAGCTTGCGATATGGCTCGGTATCAACAATTCCATTTGCGCGAAGTGTTGCGGCAACAACTGTGGCATCAATCGCGTCATCAAAATTAATAGTTCCCACTACGTTAGAACGCATCGCTGGATTTGTAACAAACGGAGTGGTGTAGCTTGTTTTTTCAGCCCAGCTATAAAGATGGTTCGCACTTTCTGCCGTACGATCAGTTACAAATTTCATGCCACCATTTTTATTCATCCACTCGATTTGATCGGCTAACAAAATCAATGTGGTAACTGCTGGAGTGTTATAAGTTTGGTCTAATTTCGAATTCTCGATCGCAATTGTTAAATCAAAAAATGCAGGTACCCAACGGCCAGAAGCTTTGATTTTGGCAGCGCGTTCTAACGCAGCTGGGCTCATTAATGAAAGCCAGAGTCCACCTTCGGCAGCAAAAGATTTTTGCGGTGCAAAGTAATAAGCATCAAACTCTTTAGCATCAACAAATAAACCACCAGCGGCGCTAGTCGCATCAACTAAAACCAATGCGCCTTCGGTTCCGGCTGGTCGCTTGATTGTCATGGCAACACCTGTGCTGGTTTCATTATGCGTCAAGGCATAAGCATCAACACCGGCTTCAGCTACCGCTTCCGGATGTGAACCTGGTTCCGCTTTTATCACAGTTGGCTCATCTAAAAACGGCGCTTCTTTCGCCGCTGCTGCAAATTTTGAAGAAAATTCTCCGAAATTTAAGTGTTGTGATTTCTTCTCGATAAGTCCGAAAGTGGCAATATCCCAAAATGCAGTGGAGCCACCGTTTCCTAATACAACTTCATAACCTTCGGGCAAATTAAATAGCGATGATAAACCTTCGCGAACGCGATGCACGACATTTTTAACTGGCTTTTGTCTATGCGAAGTTCCAATGACTTTTGAATTATCAAGAAGCGCTTGTAATTGTTCGGGGCGAACCTTTGATGGGCCACAACCAAAGCGACCATCTTTTGGTTTTAAATTATCTGGAATCTTGATTTCACTCATTGGCTAAGCCTAAGGCCTACGGGTAGTAGCGGTTAATCTCCCACTTGCTTGGTTCAGTTGTGACGCTTCGCTCATATCGCACGCGATCATGCAATCTGGATCTGCGTCCTTGCCAAAATTCAATCGAATATGGAGTAACCAAATATCCGCCCCAATTTGGTGGCGTTGGAACTTCACTACCTTCGGGCCATTTTTCAGCAGCGCCATTAAATCTTGAAGTTAATTCTTCTCGGGAATTAAGTGGCGCAGATTGTTGACTTGCCCAAGCTCCAATTTGGCTAGACCAAGGTCTAGTTGCAAAATATTTTTCGGAATCTTCGCGCGAAACTTTTTCAGCTTTGCCCAAAATAATTACTTGGCGCTCCATTGGATACCATGGAAATAAAAGTGAAACTTGCGGATTAAGTTCGATGGCGTGAGCTTTTCTCGAATTGTAATTTGTAAAAAATGTGAATCCTGTTTCGGAGACATCTTTTAGTAAAACCGAGCGTGAAGTTATTTCATCACCATTTGTTGACAACACCATCGCATTCGCTTCGACAATCGCTGGATAATCTGCCGCCTCTTTTAGCCAGATTTTGAAAGCGGCGATTGGGTCCGATGGCAGATTCAGTTCACGCTCGCTATACGAGCGGCGCATATTTTGAATCTCTTCGCGATCCATCAAGCCAGCCTCTC
>CAYFKK010000059.1:2812-4510 GCA_964343655.1 uncultured Actinomycetes bacterium
GCGGCAACCGATTTTCTATCCGCGGCCAAATAGGGGCAGAATGCGCCCATTGAGGGATTTACTTTTCGCTCGCCCTAAGGAGGATTGCGAATGGCCGACGATTTCAAACCTGGTCTCGAAGGTGTCATCGCTTTTGAATCAGAAATTGCCGAACCAGATAAAGAAGGTAGCGCGCTGCGATATCGCGGCGTAGATATTGAAGATTTAGTTGGTCGCGTTTCATTCGGAAACGTTTGGGGATTATTGGTTGATAACGAATTTAATCCAGGTTTACCACCAGCAGAGCGATTCCCAATTCCAGTTCACTCTGGTGATGTACGCGTAGATATTCAATCGGCAATTGCGATGTTGGCGCCAGCTTGGGGTTTAAAACCGCTGTTAGATATTTCTGATGACGAGGCTCGCGATAATTTAGCTCGCGTTTCGGTTATGGTGCTTTCATATTTAGCGCAATCTGCTCGTGGTACGGCGCCGGCGATTCCAGAGAGTGAAATTGATAAAGCGCATACAGTAATTGAGCGAATGATGATTCGTTGGCGCGGCAATCCTGATCCAAAGCACGTTCGCGCAATTGATGCTTACTTTGTTTCCGCAGCAGAACACGGAATGAATGCTTCGACATTTACTTCGCGCGTAATTGCTTCAACTGGCGCTGATGTTGCGGCATCGATTTCTGGTGCGGTTGGTGCGATGTCTGGCCCACTTCATGGTGGCGCGCCATCACGTGTATTGCACATGATTGAAGAAGTTGAAAAACGTGGCGATGCACTTGCCTATGTAAAAGAATTATTGGATAAGAATGAACGTTTGATGGGCTTTGGTCACCGTGTTTATCGCGCCGAAGATCCACGCGCTCGCACACTTCGCCGCACTGCAAAAGAACTTGGCGCTCCGCGTTATGAAGTTGCGTTAGCACTTGAAAAAGCTGCACTTGCCGAATTGCATGCACGTCGTCCAGATCGTGTTTTAGAAACTAACGTTGAATTCTGGGCGGCGATTGTTCTTGATTTTGCACAAGTTCCATCGCATTTATTTACTTCGATGTTTACCGCTGCCCGTACTGCTGGTTGGTCAGCTCATATTCTCGAGCAGAAGAAAACTGGACGTTTAATTCGACCATCTGCTCGTTATATTGGACCTGGTCCACGCAAACCTGAAGAGGTTCACGGTTGGGATCCATCAGTGCATCAGTTGCATAACTAGGTCGAGCAAGCGTTTCTGGCAAAACATGTCGCGCGCAATCTTCTGGTTTCGACGCGATTTAAGACTTTCTGACAATCCAGCGCTTTTGGCCGCAATTGCCGAGAGCGATGAAATCGTTCCGGTTTTCATATTAGATCCAAAATTAATCAATGAAACTGGTAATAAACGGTTGGCATATTTAGGGCGCTCGCTTCGCGCCCTTGATGAATCACTTGATAACAAATTACATGTGATGGTTGGCGATCAAGTAAAGGTTTTAAAGGAGCTAATCGAACGATACGGTGCGGATTCGGTACACATTTCAACCGAATATGAACCTTATGGCGCAGCTCGTGATTTACGGGTAGAAGAAGCCGGAATTAAATTAATTCGAACTGGAAGTCCATATGCGGTCGCACCGGGCAGAGTGCGCAAACCCGATGAAACTAATTACCGGGTTTACACGCCATTTTATAAAGCGTGGGTGGCACATGGTTGGCGAGCACCAGTTGCAGC
>CAYFKK010000060.1:0-2410 GCA_964343655.1 uncultured Actinomycetes bacterium
CCGGTCTCGTTTTAATCGTTCCCAGGCTAGGCGAGCAGGCGAGCGGCCCTCGATGAGGGCGGTTTTCCCCGTAGTCTGGATGGACATCTGAGAGAGCCTAGCGGCAGCTATATAAAAGGTAAAAGGCTATTTAGCGGCTCGCGCTGGCCATGATGCTGTCATGAACGAATTTAGCCAATCCAACGCGACGTGATTCATAAAATTCGGTAAATCTTGCGTCGGATAAATACATCTGGGCTAAACCGACCTGCATTTCCTTGCTGCACTCGTAATACCAGTCACTTATGGCTTTTCGATGCGCTTCAGCTGCCGCGATTGCTTGAGTTGAATCAGATGAAAGATTCGAGTCCATTGCTTCAATGAATAATCTAATCGCTCGCTCTTGAGCTTCGGCAGCATTTTCAAAGTCAACTTTTGAATATTTAGCGGTTCGTTGCGCCGATTCTTTGTAAGCATCAGTTTCGCCCCAGCGTTTCTTTGCTTCGCGCGCATAGTCATGGCTCATCAGCCTAAGTTTATCTCGATAAAATCAAAACATGGATTTGAGTTCGTTCCCGCTTACCAAACCGCTCGCGAATAAATTTCGCGAAACCGTTTCCGGTTCAAAAGATGGTGCTCCTAGTTGGGTAACCGAAATGGAAACCGGCGATGCCGGCTTATTTGGTCCAAATAGCGCAGTCTGGCAAGTTCATGGATGCATCTCGACAATTGTCGGCGGAGTTCGTGCGTTGTTATTACAGGCTGCCCATCCCGCAGCGCTTACGGGTGTTGCGGAAAATTCAAGGTATGAAAGTGATCCAGTAGGACGCTTGATTGGAACAACCAAATGGTTAACGATTACAACTTTTGGTTCAACTGAAGCGATTGAGCGCGAAGCTCGCAGAGTTAACGAAATGCACAAACGAGTAGTTGGTGAATTTAAAAATCATGACGGAAAGTCAGAACATTATGAAGCCAAAAATCCAAAGTTCTTGCTTTGGGTTCACTGTGCATTCACTGATGCTTTTTTAAAATCGCATTTAGCACTGGGTTACAAAATTGATAAAGGTGCCGATCAATATATTAAAGAGTGGGCAAAGAGTGCGATTCCATTAGGCCTTGAACGTGCACCCGAATCTGTTGCCGAAATGGAAGCAGAGTTAACGCGCTTTCGAAATGAAGAATTAGGTCGAACTGAGAAAACGGCAGATGTCGTAAAATTTATCTTACGACCACCATTTTCTCGGGCAGGACTTTTGTTCTATTCGGTAATGGCAAATGCGGCAATTGCAACGCTAGAAGATTTTGATCGAGAGTTATTAGGTTTGAAAAAGCGCCGCAAGTTCTGGTTAAAACTTGCCCGAGTTTTGCTTGAAATCCTGAGTGCAATCCTGGGCCACGAGCCACCAGCCAAAAAATTGGCCCGGAAACGAATTAGTGGCCGGTCCCAGATTTGATGTCGTACCGCCCCAAGAAATCATCCTTGAATTCTTGATAATTTCCAGCGATTAGTGATTGGCGTATTTGGTCAACTAATCGAACGATAAATCTTTCATTATGAATTGTTGCAAGAGTTGCCGCTAGCATTTCTTTCGCCCGGAAGAGATGATTTAAATAAGCCCGGGTGTAGTTACGACAGGTGTAGCAATCACATGTGTCATCAATTGGGAAGAATTCAGTTTTGTGTGGACCATTTGAAACATTAAATCGGCCTGTTTTTGTATAGACAGCGCTGGTGCGAGCAATTCGTGATGCCAAAACACAATCGAATGTATCAACACCATTTTCAATTCCAACAAATAAATCTTCCGGTGCGCCAATTCCCAACAAATGTTTAGGTTTATCGATTGGCAATTCTTCATTGACCCATCGAACAATTTCACCCATTTCATTTTTATCTAACGCGCCACCGATGCCAAAACCATCAAATTTAATTCCGCTAGATTCCATTTCTCCCAAGTCTTTTGCTGCCTTGCGGCGCAGATCTTCATATTGCGCACCTTGGATAACGCCATAAAGGGCTTGGTATGGCTTATTGCTTCGGAGTTCTGTTAACCGTTGATGTTCATCCAAACAACGAAGAGCCCAAGCGTAGGTGCGCTCGCAGGCCAGTTCTTGGTAACCGCGAGCGTTGTGCAGCGTTGTGCATTCGTCGACAATTTTATGTTGAATCTGCATTGAAATTTCTGGTGAAAACCGGTGAATAGATCCATCTAAATGCGACTTAAACGTTACGCCCTCGTCATCAACATGAGCTAGCCGTTCCTTATCATCGGCGATGACATCATCTGCTCTAAAAGTTTGCGCATCCATCGCCAAAACTTTTTTAAATCCCACGCCTAGTGAAAGAACTTGAAATCCGCCAGAATCAGTAAATGTTGGTCCATCCCAATTCATAAATTTTGAAAGCCCACCGGCTTCATCCAAAATA
>CAYFKK010000060.1:2420-4169 GCA_964343655.1 uncultured Actinomycetes bacterium
CAAATATAAGTGGTAAGCATTTGCCAGAAGTGCTTGACTTCCAATTTCGCGCATAGTTTCTGGCAGAACCGATTTAACTGTAGCTTTTGTGCCAACTGGAATAAATGCTGGAGTTTGGATCTCGCCATGGGGGGTGAAAATAGTTCCAACGCGCGCGGATGAATTAGTTGTATCGTGCTTTATTTCGAAGGAAAAACTCACGCGGAAAGTCTAACTTGTTAAATGAGATAGGTTCGCGTACGTGAAATTGCCGTTTTTTCATATCAAAGACTTCACTGGATTACTTAACTCTTACTCGCGTAGATTGGTAATCGGCAATTTAATTAATTCAATCGGCAATGGATTAACGATGTCGTTATTTATGGTTTATTTAACGACGATTCGGGATTTTTCAACAACTTTTTCCGGTATTGCCCTTGCTTGGATGGCAGTCGTTGGCTTAATTTTAAATCCAATTATCGGAAGCGCGATTGATATTTTTGGAGCCAGAGCAGTTGTAATTACGGGGCTAATTATGCGAGCAATCGGCACATTTGGTTTGGCTCTAGTTGATACCAAAACTTCAGTTTTCGTCGTCACCACTTTGATGGCGATTGGTGATGCGGGAATTTGGCCAGGGCAGATCACCGCGCTAACTCGGATAACAGACGAAGCTCATCGGCCGAAAATATTTGCCTTTAATTTTATGATGCTTAATGTCGGCTATGGAATTGGTGGAATTCTTTCAGCTCTAATTGTCGAAGCAAAAAATTTAGGATCTTTTCAAACGCTTTATCTTGTAGATGGATCTACATTTCTAATCTATTTAATTTTGGTGATTTCGCTTCCAAGCTATGTTGGAAAGCGCGATAACCATCATGAGCCACCAACCGGAAGCTATGCTCAAGTTTTTAGAATTAAACAACTACTTCAATTAACATCGGCAAATTTACTTTTGGTTTCATTTGGCTATTCCGCAGCGATTGCCGGCCTTCCTTTATTCATTGTTGAAGTACTTGGTGTTTCACCTAAGTGGCTCGGCATAATTTGGGCGGCAAATACTGCGACGATTGTTTTATTTCAACCGGCAATTGCTAGATGGTTAGAACGGACCGATAAATTAAAGGCGCTACGTTGGGTTGGCGTGATTTGGGCAATTTCTTGGGTGTTTGCAGGTGTAAGTGGTTGGACGTCAGTCGGCTGGATTGTTCCACTTCAACTAATATCCTCAATCATATTCGCCTTTGGCGAAATGATTTGGTCGCCAACGACGCCATCATTAGTAAATCAATTATCGCCAGATGAAATTCGCGGCCGAGCAAATTCTTTAATTTCGTTGCAATGGTCGGTAGCAGGCATAGTCGGTCCGTTATTGGTTGGTTTTATGTTGAACGCTGGCCATCCCGCGTTATGGGTGTTTGTTACGACGATTGGATGCTTGGCGCCAATTCCAATTTTGAAATCAATTAAGATTAAATAGCTACCAGATTTGGACGCGCTGCTCTAAATAAAGTGCGTCACCAGGTTTTACATCAAAGGCGTCATAAAACTCATCCATATTTCGCACAATTTGGTTGCAACGAAGTTCATCAGGTGAATGTGGGTCAGTCGCGATTCGTCGGCGCGCCTCTTCTGGACGAATTAATCGGCGCCAACACTGCGCCCACCCTAAGAAAAATCTCTGATCGCCAGTTAAACCATCAATTACGGGTGCTGACTTTCCAGCAAGTGCAATTCGGTAGGCCTTCAGACCGATATTCATGCCACCCA
>CAYFKK010000060.1:4179-4490 GCA_964343655.1 uncultured Actinomycetes bacterium
GGTTATATTGATCAATTAAGAGCGCAGTTCGAGCTTCAAATTCTTTGCGATCTTTTTCGGTCCACCAGTCAATTAAGTTGCCATCGCCGTCATAACGCGAACCTTGATCGTCAAAACCGTGGCCAATTTCGTGGCCAATGACTGCGCCAATCCCACCGTAATTGACCGCATCGTCGGCTTCGGGATCAAAAAATGGCGCCTGCAAGATGGCTGCTGGAAAGACAATTTCATTTAACCCCGGGTTGTAATAGGCATTAACTGTTTGTGGCGTCATATGCCACTCGTCGCGATCGACTGGACCACTCAATTTG
>CAYFKK010000061.1:0-2633 GCA_964343655.1 uncultured Actinomycetes bacterium
AATAATAAAACTAATTGAATTAATCGCTTTTCAAAAAGTTTTAAATTAGCCATTTGAAATCTCCAGATAACTTATATCTTTTGCTGGCACCATTCCAAGGGCCTTGGCTTCAGCCGCTAATTTATCTGGTGTGGAAAGTGCCGATATCTGACGATTTATTTCATCCTTTTGGCTAACTAACTTCTGATTTTTCATTTGAAGCTGATTTAGTGTGAAGGCGTCTTTCGTTGCCAGCGAATTCAAAAGTAAATAAATTGTTAAAACTGCTGACCCAACAAATGTACCAAAAATAATTAAAGAGCGATTACTTGCAGCCTTGCCAGTTTCTAGCTCTGGTACTAATCGTAAAACCGCTTTTGAGCCACGTTGAACAACGGCCTGCCTTGTTCGCTCATATACCGGTGCTAAAAGTGGAAGCGCCATTACGCAGCCACCTTTTCAATTGCGCGAATCCGAACTGATTGCGCACGTGAATTTTCGGAAATCTCTACATCACTAGCACCTTCACTGCCGCGAATCACCAATGAATATTTGAGCTCATGTCCAGGAACGCTAATTGGTAAATCTCGTGGCAGAGTCGAAGTAGTTACTGATCCAAAGGCTTCTTTAACTAATCGATCTTCGAGCGACTGGAACGATAGAACTACTAGGCGGCCACCGACATTTAAAAGTTCAAGCGCCTGCGGAATGGCCCGTGAAATCGCGCCGAGTTCGTCATTCACTGCGATTCGAAGTGCTTGAAAAGTTCGTTTTGCTGGATTACCACCGGTACGTCGAGTAGCTGCTGGAATTGCTTTTTTAACTATTTCCGCCAATTGGCTCGTAGATTTAATTGGTCTTGCAGCAATTATCGAATCAACAATTCTTGGGGCGAATTTCTCTTCGCCAAAGTTTCGTAAAATTCTGACTATTTCGTTTTTATCCCAAGTATTAACGATTTCATCTGCGGTTATTCCCCGGCTTTGATCCATTCGCATATCAAGTGGCGCCTCTTGAGAATAGGAAAATCCTCGAATTGGCTGATCTAATTGCATGGAAGAAACGCCTAAATCAAATAATGCGCCATCAATTTTTTGATACCCAAATCCATTTACTACTTCAGTAATCTTGTCGAAAACCGAATGGGCGATTTGAATTCGATCGCCAAAATTTGCCAAACGCGATTTTGCTTCCGCAATCGCAGATTTATCACGATCAATTCCGATAATCTTTAAATTTGGGAAACGTTCAAGTAGCGCAAAACTATGGCCACCAAGCCCCAAGGTTGCATCAACTAAAATTGGATTTTCACTTTTTAAAATCGCGGGTGCCAGAAGTTCAATGGAGCGATCTAACGCTACCGATTCGTGCATCTTCCCTCCCCCGCCTTGCTAATTACTGCTGTAGTACCGAACTGCGTTTGCTGATTTCTTACTCTTATTTCCTTTGGTCACCGCCGGCCGACGGATCTTTTCAATTGGCGCCGGGGAAGTGGCGTCAGTTGGCTGATGGCCGGCGGTGACCAAAGGAAATAAGAGTAAGAAATCAGCAAACGCGAACTCCTTGTGGAATCGTTACGCGACCTTGCCGATCTGGAATTTCATCGTGCGCGCCGGCAAACATCACTCGTTGGTAATCACGCGCTGCTTTTGCAGTTACTGGAGCTTGTCGCAATGTGTCGGTAATGGTTTGAAATTCACTTGCCGGAAAAACATAAAGGCACCGCTCCTGCCCTTTGGTAATCACCAATCCGGTAGCCAATTCATCGCGAAATTTTGCGGGGAGGATTAAGCGCCCTTTCTCATCGAGGCGCGGCTCGTGGGTGCCGAGAAACATCTGGCCCCCTTTCCCTGGTTCCAGTTAATAGTTCCCCACTTTACTCCACTTTCCTCCTTTTTCAACCACCTTAAGCCACTTTTTGCCCCAACCCTCCCCACCTATTTTTGGCACCAAAAAACCCGCCTCGATGGGCGGGTGGATTCTTAAAAACGCTTAAAAAATTGGAAAGTTACTCAAAATTCCTACGATTCCAACGATCTTGAATCTTGCTACTTGCCGCCTGCTTTGGCTTTCGGGTTCTAACTACACCGGCTTTTGAGAAATTTGGAATTACCGTGACTGTTCCAGCTAGCGCAATCACAAATCCAATTACGCCAACTAGCGGCATCTGGGTGAATAGACCGGCAAATAATCCGGCCAGGCCAAGCAATATCAGAACTATGCCGAGGGCGGCGCCTTTACGAATCTGGCTAGCTGGGCCGGCAGAGAAAGTCGAGGCCAATTTTGGATCCTCAGCAGAGAGGGCTTGTTCCATCTCCGCCAAGAGGCGTCGTTCGTGATCTGAAAGTGGCATGTTTTAACTCTACTACTTTTCTTCGCTTTTATATAAGCGGGCTGGCTTAACTTTCTCATCCCCAAATCGATTTCGGGCGGCATCGACAGCTCGTTCCGCCTCCCGCCAACCCTTTTCGCGCGCACCTAGGATCAATTGCTCGGGCGCATCGTCACAAAGGTTCGAGAGTTCTACGCCAACCAAGCGAATCCGAGCCCGGTCCAAATTTAAATTCTGCCAAAGTTTTCTAACGACATCGTAAATTTCGTGGCTTGATGAAATTGGAAGTGGCAAAGTTTTCGAACGCGTGATGGTTTTAAAA
>CAYFKK010000061.1:2643-4478 GCA_964343655.1 uncultured Actinomycetes bacterium
TTCCCCTGAAGCTTCGCCAAGTGCTCTGATCAAAGTTGCTTTGGGGGTATTTGCAATATCGGAAACGGTATGTAGACCTAATCGTTCGAGTGCTTCATTGGTTTTTGGTCCCACGCCCCAAATAGCGCTTACTGGCAATGGGTGCAGAAATTCGATAATTCGATCAGGTCTAATTTCTAATAAGCCATTTGGTTTGCAATGCTGGCTCGCTAACTTAGCAATAAATTTATTTGGTCCGATTCCGACTGAACAGGTAATTCCGCACTCGGATTGAACGCGCTCCCGGATCTTTGTTGCGATTTCTCGTGGAGTTCCGATTAATTTTTGAGCGCCAGATACATCTAGAAATGCTTCATCTAATGAAAGTGGCTCTACTAGGGGCGTAAAGTCACCGAAAATCGCCATCACTTTCGAACTTATTTCACTGTAACGGTGATGATCAGGTGAAACAAAGATTGCTTTTGGTGCCATCCGTTTAGCGCGAGCTACTGGCATTGCGGCCCGGATCCCATATTTTCGCGCAGCATAATTTGCTGACAGAACCACGCCACGTGTACCGCCACCAACTATCACCGCTTTGCCGCGAAGTTCTGGATGATCTAACTCAGCTACTGAGGCATAGAACGCATCCATATCGATATGCAGAATTGATGAGGCGTTCATGTTAAAAGGCTAGTGCTTAATTCCCACGCACCAGTGGCTCGGATTGATACGCCACGCGGCCCAGTGCGGCGCACTATTCCGCGAACTAAAAATAGCTGCGACTTAAATAAGACTTCGCCAAATTCGCCTTGGACATCGCTAAAAAACGTAGCATCACTACAACCAAAGCCATCATCAATCGTTAAAAAAATAACTCGTTTGCCGGAACGAATTGGTGGCGTCTGTAAAGCAACGCGAACTCCGGCGACTGTTACTTTGGATCCGCTTCGCTGTTTGATTAAATCGCAAGATCGAATTGCACCAATTTTTGATAAATGTTGGTAAAACGGTTTTAATAAATGTTCGCTTACCTCCATCCCGAGTTCGGCTACTTCGTGGCCCACTCGTTCGCTCTTCTTTAAATCTGGCAAACCGCTTGAAATTAGCGCCGGTGGCTCAAAGCCAAAAGTTAATTGCCCACCAGGTAGCGGTGCTACTGGTGATTTTTCAAGTTCTGCTAAATGTAAAAGTAGATCGCGCCGATTTAAATTTGAGGCTTCTGTCTTATCTGATTGATCTGATTGGCCTAATTGGCCTAATTTATGTAATTGATCAAAGCCGCCAGTCAAAATTAATTTTTCAGTCGTTGGGAACGAAGCGCCAGATCTGCGGTAAAAATCGGCTAAATCTAAATACGGCTGCCCAGCTACAATGGTGCGAATCTCTTCGCTATTAATTCCAGAAATTTCACTAAATGAAATCCGAATTCCGGATCCTTCGACTCTAGTTTCGGCGCTAGATTTATTTACATCAATTGGTTCAATGGTTAGGCCTAGCTGTCTAGCTTCATCAAGAATTAATCGCTTTGGATACATTCCGGGATCGTGCGTTAGCAAACCTGCAATAAATGCGGCTGGGTGATGTGTTTTCAGCCAAGCCGATTGATAAGTCGGTAGCGCAAATGCTGCAGCGTGAGCTTTACAGAAACCAAATGAGGCAAAAGCTCGCAGCACCTCCCAAATTTCAGTAACCACATTTAATTCATATTTCTTTGTTGCTGCTTCAAAAAACCAATCACAAATAATTTGATGCTGACTGAAATCACCTAACGCGCGCCGCTTTTCGTCAGCTTCGGCCAATGAAATTCCAGTCATAATCGAGATGATTTCAATGACCTGCTCGTGAAATACCAC
>CAYFKK010000062.1:0-4451 GCA_964343655.1 uncultured Actinomycetes bacterium
AGTTGCTGGATCATTTACATTCCATTTATATCGATCGATGCGATTTACATCGACAACTTCACCTGATGTGACTGCTACAAAGGGGCAGCCTTTTTTACCTAAAATGTCATTAGCTGGGTAATCATGGTGCGCTCGGGCGTAGGTAACTTTGCAAGTTGGAACTGGAAAGGTATAAATCGGTTCAGCATGTGCAGTGGAAGGCATGAAAATGAGAATCGAAATCAAAATCGCAATTTTTTTCACAGTAAGAAATTTTATTGGTAGCGTGCGCAGATGGCGGGACATTTGCGGTGGGGTTTTCTCGGGTCTGGATTTATTGCCGGCTTAGTGGCCTCTGATTTCGAAATTGCTGGATTGAAAATCACAGCTTTTGCATCTGAGACGAGCAATAAATCACAAGCGCTAGCTGAAAAATATGGTGCCAAATCTTTTAATTCATATGAGTCGCTGGTCTCATCTACAGACGTAGATGCCGTTTATGTAAATACAATTCACCCAAAACATTTAGATCACGCAAAACTTGCAATTTCTGCGGGTAAGCATGTTTTGCTGGAAAAACCATTCACGATTAATGCTCGCGAAGCACAAGAAATCGCTAATCTGGCAAAAGCCATGAAGGTTTTCGTGCTTGAAGCGATGTGGACCAGGTTTTTACCCATGCATCAAACCTTGTTTAACGAACTTGGTACCGGCGCCATTGGTGTTCCATATTTGGTGATGGCTGACCACTCACAATATTTGCCGCACGTACCGCGATTAATTCAAAGAAAATTAGGTGGCGGCGCACTACTTGATTTAGGAATTTATCCAATTCATTTTGCCGAAAGAGTTCTTGGCAGACCAAGTAAAATTTCAGCTTTCGGGCATTTAAATAACGACGCAATAGATGAGACAGTGGCAATAAACTTTCAATACGAAAATGGCGCATTAGCCGCATTAACCACTTCGGCTAACTGTGCCGGGCCAATTACAGCAACAATTTTAGGTACGAAAGGTCGAATTGAAATCAGTCGTTCATTTTATGAACAATCGAGTTTCGCAATTTTTGATCAAGATAATAAAGTGATTTCAGCTTATAACGAAAAAATTTCCGGCACTGGCCGTCAATATCAAGCCATTGAATTGGAAAATTGCGTAAAAGATAATTTGCTAGAATCAAAAATACTGCCGCTTGCTAAAACGGTTGAAATTATGCAGATTATGGATGAAATTAGAAGTGAGATTGGCGTTACCTACCCATGGGCCGATTAAAAATTTGAGTAAGATTGTGCAAGTTGGGGGCAGTAGCTCAGGTGGTTAGAGCCCCGGACTCATAATCCGGTCGTCGTAGGTTCGAGCCCTACCTGCCCCACATAATAAAAAACCCGAACAATTAAATGTTCGGGTTTTTTATTTTTAATTAACTAGTCTTTTGACGAGAAAGCGGCATCAAACGCAGCCTTAGGTGGTTCGATTGCAACCATCTTGCGAATGAACTCAAGTGATTCCGGTCCGCCGATTAAGCGGTCCATTCCGGCATCTTCCCATTCAATTGAAATTGGTCCGTCGTAACCAATCGCGTTGAGCATTCGGAAACATGCTTCCCATGGCACATCGCCGTGTCCGACAGAAACGAAATCCCAACCACGACGTTGATCCGCCCACGGTAAATGTGAACCCATACGACCATTGCGACCATTCAATTGTTTCTTAGATTCTTTGCAATCTACGTGATAGATGCGATCTTTGAAATCCCACAGGAATCCAACTGGATCTAAGTCTTGCCAAATGAAGTGGCTTGGATCGAAATTCAATCCGAAAGCTGGACGGTGCTTAATTGCTTCCAAAGTTTTTACAGTTGTCCAGTAATCGTAAGCAATTTCAGATGGGTGAACTTCATGCGCAAATTTCACGCCAACTTCATCGAATACATCCAAAATTGGATTCCAGCGATCAGCAAAATCTTTATATCCTGCTTCAATCATTGCTGGTGGTACCGGTGGGAACATTGCAACGGTGTGCCAGATTGATGATCCGGTGAAACCAACAACAACTTTTACACCTAATTTTGCGGCTGCGCGGGCAGTGTCTTTCATTTCTTGCGCGCAACGTTGGCGCACACCTTCAGGATCTCCATCGCCCCAAAGTCGTGATGGCAAAATTCCCTTATGGCGTTCATCAATTGGATGATCGCAAACTGCTTGCCCAACTAAGTGATTTGAAATCGCAAATACTTTTAAGTTGTATTTTTTCAAAATCGCATGGCGGCCTTCGACATAACCTGGCTCGTTTAGCGCCCGATCAACTTCAAAGTGATCACCCCAGCATGCAATTTCTAATCCGTCATAACCCCACGAAGAAGCTAATCGGCACATCTCTTCAAACGGCAGGTCGGCCCATTGGCCGGTAAATAATGTGACTGGACGTGTCATTTTCTTCCTCCTTGTTTATTTAACTTCGGTTAGTTGAGATTTGTTGTTTGCACTAGATTCAACTGCATCGAGCACTCTTTGTACATAGAAACCATCAGCAAACGATGGTGAAGCTTCCTTATTTTTATCAATAGCTACTAGGAAGTCATAAATTTCGTGAGTGAAGGTGTGTTCGTAACCAATGATGTGCCCTGGTGGCCACCAAGCTGCCACATATGGTTGTGCACCATCAGTTGCCAAAATCTTTCTAAATCCGGCTTGATCAGATGGCATGGTGTGATCGTGGAACAAAAGTTCATTCATATCTTCGAAATTGAAATACAAACTTCCCTTTGAACCATTAACTTCAATCGACATTCCATTTTTACGACCAGCGGCGAAGCGCGTTGCTTCAAAAGTTCCAATCGCGCCGTTCTCAAAATTTGCGGTAAATACGGCAGTATCGTCAACGGTGACTTTGCCACGGCCACTTGAAGTTCCAGCTGTTAAACCAGTGTATGCAGCTGGTAGCGGCCGCTCTTCGATAAAAGTTTTCAGCTGTCCGCTTACGCTGGTGATTTTCGAACCAGTTAAGAAATATGACGCATCAATTATGTGTGCGCCAATGTCACCAAGCGCACCTGACCCGGCTGTCTTTTTGTCTAAACGCCAAACCAATGGAAATTCCGGATCGATAATCCAATCCTGTAGGTAATTAGCGCGAACGTGGAATATTCGACCTAGCTTTCCACTTTCGATAAATTGTTTAGCAACCGCCAATGCAGGAACGCGGCGATAATTAAATGCCACCATAGATTTAACGCCATTTGCTGAAGCTTTCGCAGCTGCGTCAGCCATTGCTTTTGCCTCCGCCGCATTATTAGCTAGTGGCTTTTCACAAATTACGTGCTTTCCAGCAGCAAGTGCTGCAATCGCGATTTCTTCGTGGGTATCGCCCGCGGTACAGATATCAACAATATCAATATCGCTTCTCGAAATAACTTTCTTCCAATCTGTTTCAGCTTCTAGCCAACCAAATGTATTTTTTGCACTTTCAAGTGCATCCTTGCTTCGCCCACAAATAACTGTCATTTCAACTAGTGGCACATCTGAGAAAAATCTATTTACACTTCGCCAAGCATGTGAGTGAACTTTGCCCATGAATCCGTAACCAATCATGGCCACTTTTAGCGTCTTTGCCATACTTGCTCCAATCTAATTAAAAATATTTAAGCAACACCTAAATATTTATTCTGTAATTCTGGACTAGCTACCAATTCTTTTGATTGAACGGTTGCTTGAATTTCTCCGTTTGACAAAATTACAACTTCGTCGCACAGCGAGGTCGCAAAACGTAAGTTTTGCTCAATCAGAAGAATTTGCTGTCCTTGCGCAACTAAACCTTGTAATGATTCTTCGAGGTGTTGAACAATTGCTGGCGCCAAACCTTCCGATGGTTCATCCATTAGAAGTAGCGTTGGATTTGTCATCAAGGCGCGACCAATTGCAAGCATCTGCTGTTCTCCGCCAGAAAGCATCGCGCCACCATTCTTTTTGCGTTCAGCTAAACGAGGAAAGAGTTCGTAAACTCGCTCTGCGCTCCATTCGGCGCCGCGCTTTTCCAAAATCTTTAAATGCTCATCAACGGTTAGCGATGGAAATACTCGCCGACCTTGGGGTACATAAGCAATACCTGCACGAGCAATTTTTGTTGGCGTCAGGCCATTAAGAGTGGTGCCACCATATTTAATCTCACCGGATGTGATTGGCAACATGCCCATAATGCATTGCGCCAAGGTGGTCTTGCCCATGCCGTTTCGACCCATTAGCGCTACCGGCTTTTTAGAAACCCGAAGATCTACCCCGTGTAAAACTTGAACATGACCGTAACCAGTTTCAACTTTTTCAATTACTAAATCACTCATGTTTACTTCCTAAGTAAAGATCACGAACTTCCTTGCTAGCCCTAATTTCATCTGGCGAACCATGCATGAACATTGTGCCGTCATGCATCACGATAACTTCATCGGCGACAGCCAATGCAACGGCCATATCGTGTTC
>CAYFKK010000063.1:0-4440 GCA_964343655.1 uncultured Actinomycetes bacterium
GAACGATCATGTGATGATTCGTTTGACATTTCTCTCCTTTATATTAGTTTTAAAAAAATTAGGGAATTGAGATTATTAAGTTGTAACTTTCTGAAGAGCAAGGCTCAATCCATAAAGGCACCTCCATTTACGGAGATACTTTCCCCGGTTAGAAAATCGGCATCAGAACTAGCTAGAAATGCAACTACTTTTGCTACATCTTCAGGAAGCTCTAGACGTTTAAGTGGGGTGTCATTAATCCACATTTGCTTTACATCTTCTGGATTAAGACCTCGAAGGTCTGCTTCCCATTTCAATTCACGATCTTGCATTGGTGTAGCAACAAAACCCGGGCAGACTGAATTAACCAGAATTCCATGTGGCGCTAGTTCAAATGCCATCGCTTGAGTTAAACCTAATACTGCAAATTTACTTGCAACATAATCTGAAAGATATGGAACTCTTCCTTGTTTTGCCGCCATAGAAGCGGTATTTATGATTCTTCCTTTAATATTATTTTTAATCATTATTTTAGCTGCCGCTTGGCCGCAATAGAAAATTCCGTAAGTATTAACTTCGAAAGTTCTTTTTAAATCAGTAGGAGAGACATCAACGTACTTCTGCATTTTTGATATTCCAGCATTTGAAACCCAGACATCCAGCCCTCCATGCGAAGCAAAGACTTCTTCGGCAATTTGATGCGACTGCTCTGGATTTGTTACATCTAATTGCAAGCATGTCGAATCAGCTATTAATTTTGATGTTGCTTCTGCAGCCGCGGCGTCAATGTCGGTTGCAACTACCTTGAAACCTCGATTTCCAAGTTCTCTCGCAATGGCTTTTCCGATTCCTGATCCGGCTCCCGTAACAACTGCTATTTTCTTACCCATTCTGACTCCTTGCGATATTGTGAAGTGTTCCGGTTAAAGTTCTGGTAGTTTCAATAAATTGTGCATATCTCTCATCATAGATTTCTCTATTCTTCGCATTTGGAGCAATTTTTTCTCCTGATTCAAGTGCTCCGTTTACGTACGACCAATCCTGAATCAGCCCAGTTCCAATACCGGCACAAATCGCTGCTCCAAATGATGCTCCAGGGTGATTTATTATGGAAGTGATTTCAGAGTTAATGACATTGGCGAGAATTTCGCGCCATAATCTAGATTTTGATCCACCGTTTGTAACTTTTGGATTTGTAATTGCTAGACCAAGTTCTGCAAATATCTCAAAATGATGACGGAATCCATATGCAATTGCTTCAAGGGCGGCGCGATGAATATCCCCGCGCGAAGTTCCTAAATGAAGACCTAATATCGATCCTCGTAAATTTGGATCATGGAGTGGAGTTTTTTCTCCCAAGAAATAGGGTAGGAGCAGTAGATTTCCAGCATTTTCATTACTTGCCTCTAGATCAAGATTTTCTAAAGACTCGCCACCAAATAAACTTTGTTCCCAACGCAAAATAGAACCACTTGTAGCCATGCAGCCATTTGGCAACCACTTATTTGGAACAGGGTGGGCATCTAAATAAAGTCTCGAATCTATGACTAATTTATCGGACACAGCGAGAATGTCGCCAGCGCCACCTAGTTTTATTAACCCATCGCCCTGCTTTGAAAGTCCCGCTCCGTAGGCAGATAGAACATGATCCGCACCGCCAACAATTATTGGCGTACCTGCCACCAATCCAGTTTCACCCGCCGCCTTTACGGAGACTTCACCAACCTGTTCTCCTGAGCGTCTTATTCTTGGAATTTCTGGCCAATTTATAGCGACTGCACTTATAACTTCATTGAAAATTGAACCATCTAATTTGAATAATCCACTTTCTATCGCCCAATTAAGCTCAACATGTAAATCAGCACCGAGTCGATGTGCCATCCAATCATAAGAACCAACTATTGCTTTAGTTCGGTTGAGATTATTTGACTCATTTTTGGCTAGCCAACTAACAGTTGGTGCAATCCATTGTTGTGAAATTACCGATCCAGTTGTAGCCAATAGATCTAATCCAGTTAATTTGGATTTAATCTCTTCAATTTCAATCGTAGCCCTGGCATCATTTTGCAACATTGCTCTTCTAACTGGATTACCTTCATGGTCAATTGGAACAAGTGCGGGAACCATTCCCGCAAATGAAACGGCTTTGATGTCAGTTGAAGATACCCCGGAATCTTTTAGTAATTGTGGAATTGCGGATGTAAAACCATTCCACCATTCATCGGTATCCGCTTCAGACCATCCCGGGTGGTCCGAGAATTGATTCACCGGGCTGTTGAAATTTGCGATTATCCCGCGCTCCACATCAAGCAAAATTGACTTGACTCCCGAAGAGCCAACATCAACGCCTAGAAGTAGAGTTGCAGACATTTAATTTATCCACCTCTCGCAGCATCAATGAAGCGCTTGGCGCGATCTAATTCAACTTCATTCCAGGTGTAACCGTCTCGCTTTAAGTCGCTCCCGACGATGCAGCCATCTGCATACTTTAAATATTTGGCAATTGTTTCTGATTTAGCACCAGTATTTAAAAAGACTTTTATTTCTTTTGGTACGGCGGCCCGAACTGATTCAACCGTAGTGACATCTGGTTCTGCTCCAGCCATTGGACCCGAAACTAAAATTGCATCTGCAAGGCTCGATACAACAGTGGACTTTGCCATTTGGGCCGGGGTTCTCTGACCAATCGGCGATGCAAATTCTGGAGTGATATTTGCAAAGATTGCCAAGTCTTCACGGCCAAAATTTCTCCGATTCTTAAATAATGTTGCAGCATCGGGTTGCCAAAGTCCCATGTCGGATTCCCATGTTCCGGTTACTACTTCGCGCATAAAATTCGCGCCAGAACCAACTGCGATTGCAAGGGCGGCTTGCGCATCCCACAAATAATCAACACCGAATGGTCGATCTGTTGGTTTGCACTCGTTTGCAACACGAGTCATAACCGCGGTCGCCTCAAGCCCAGCATTTAATTCGTAAGGTCGGTCGCCTTCATTACAGAAAAGCACTGCATCAAACCCAACTGATAAAAGTTTTTCAGTATCTCGTTTAACATGATCTATTAATCCTTTTACACCGGCAGCGGCATCATAAAAGGGAGTGCCTGGCAGTGGTGGAACATGTGCCATCGCTATCAAAATTTTGCCGGATCTTGGAAAGATTTGGTCGACCTTAGTCATATCTCAATTCTCCTTTTCAAAGGGTTCAACATGAATTACTTCAACCCCAGCATCTTTGATGAGGTTTATTTCTTTGTTTATTGGATTAGTGTCAGTAATCAAAATATCTATTTCGCTTAACTCAGCCACAGAGGCAAAAGCCACCTTTCCTATTTTTGATGAATCGGCAAGTACAATTTTTCTTGCCGAAGCTTTAATTGCTGATTTTTTAACGCGACTGTCATCTAGATTGTATTCAGTTAAGCCATTTGCAGCGCTTACCCCTGCTACTCCTATAAAAAAAGAATCACAATTAAAATTCTGGATAGCATTTTCTGTACTTGCTCCAATTAAACTAAGTTCACCAGGACGCACCTCACCTCCAGAGACAATTGTGCGAACTTGTGGTTTTGAGGAAAGTTCTGTGGCAATTAGAAGCGAACTAGTAACGATAGTTAAAGGCATTCTTGAGTTAATAGCTCTTGCCATTTGAAGCACCGTAGTTCCGACGTCCAAAATTACCGTTTCACCATCACGTAAAAGTTCAGCGGCGGCCCGACCTATACGAATCTTTGCTTCATGATTTTGAGTTTCGCGTGTGAGTATTGGAGGTTCATAGCTTCTACTCGTTGCAGGAATTGCACCGCCACGAATCCTTCTGACAAATCCATCCATCTCGAGAGACTCAAGATCTCTTCTTATTGTCATTTCTGAAATTCCAAAATGTTCAGCGAGATCACTAATTTGTATCTCACCTTTTTTGTGAAGACGTT
Source organism: uncultured Actinomycetes bacterium (assembly GCA_964343655.1). Classification (GTDB taxonomy): domain Bacteria; phylum Actinomycetota; class Actinomycetes; order Nanopelagicales; family Nanopelagicaceae; genus ZLKRG08. Next base: position 3,911 of record CAYFKK010000063.1, read on the forward strand.
CAAGTATGGCCTGCTTGCGCGAGCCCATTTGCATAAGGCCACATTAAGGACCAAATTCACATCATTCAAGGATATTTTGTGAATTTCTTTCGAATATTCACGAGTCTAGGCGTAAGAGATGTTTCAAAATCTGAAAATTCCGATTCTTCAAATGCGTAAATTTTTTATTGCTTTTAAGACATTTCAATATTATTAAAGTTGGTGGGGCGGGTCGGGCTCGAACCGACGACGACCGGATTATGAGTCCGGGGCTCTAACCAACTGAGCTACCGCCCCAATTTTTGAGTTCGGAGAATCTTATCGTTAAGGCTTCTTCGGAAGTAATTGACGCTAATCTCAACTCGTGAGGTTGTTGCGAATCGCGCTTATTTTCCTATTTACGGTTCCATCAGTGAGCGCGTATGCCGCACCTGATTACGTCTTTCCAATTTCGGGATGCAAATATACATATGCGCGCTCGCACCATAATTATCCGGCGACTGATATTTTGACTAAAAAAGGTTGTGACTTTGTAGCGCCAACCTCTGGTG
>CAYFKK010000064.1:0-1007 GCA_964343655.1 uncultured Actinomycetes bacterium
AATCCAAAACCCTTTTCAGAGTTGAACCACTTAACTGTACCTGTTGCCATTTATTACATTTCCTTCGTTTGTTGGGACCGAAAGAAATTTACTTTCGGTCAGTCTTTCTACTTTCCCAGCAAATTCGAAGGAATGTTTTGGCATTCATCCGGTACTGATTCAAGCGTCTGACTAGTGCTAAGTCTAACGGCACCGAAAGCGCTATCTTGACCAGATAATGGTGCAAAGGAGAGAATAAAGACGCTCAAAGAACTCGTAAAAACTGCCATAAATGGCAATCGGTGCACTGGGGAAGGTCTACCGATTCAGACCTTACGAGGAGCAAAATGAGCAGTAACTTTCGTGGATTACTAACAATCCATTCATGTCCGGTCTCATTGATTAGGCATGTTGAATGGTCGTTGCAATCAATTACTGGAATTTCGAATTTTGCCTGGCGAAATCAGCCATTAGTTCCTGGTGCACAACGGCTACAAATTGAATGGCGACGCGGGAAAGATTTAATACCAGAAATTGTCGTCGCACTTAAGAGCTGGCATTACCTGCGTTTTGAAGCAAATTCTGAAAGCGAAATTTATCGTTTCACACCAGACCTTGGACTTCATCGCGCTGCTATAGATTCATTAGGATCAATTTTAATAACTGAAAACCAGGTACGAAACGCCTTAGAAAATTTCGATAGCGAAGGTACCCGAGAACTTTTAAATCGAGCCTTAGGTCACGATTGGGAATTAGAACTTGAACCCTATAGGGGAGTAGACTTACAAGAAATTTCACACCTTAGAGCAATTTGAATTTAATAAAAGAGAGAAGTAAATGGCCGAAAACGAAATTACCATTGAGAAACGCAAAGCCATCACAATTATTGCGGCAGCAGCGATTATTGCCTCTGCGATGGGAATCGGTCTGGCGAAAGTCGGAACTGGATTTGCTTCTCGATCAAGCGATGGAATTACCGTAACTGGTTCGGCAAAAGGTTCGGCAGCGGCCGATAATGCAGTTTGGAC
>CAYFKK010000064.1:1017-4305 GCA_964343655.1 uncultured Actinomycetes bacterium
CAACTAACTCTTGGCCCAGTGAATGCTTACCCTACTGAAGAATATATAAATGGAAATCCAACAGGTCGGATTTTGAATTATCGAGCTAATCGAGATGTAACAGTTCGTACCGAAGATGTGCAATTAGTTTCAAAATTAAGTCAAAATTTAGGAACAGTCTTGAAATCTGGCGTTAATGTAAGTAATTACGGTCCGCAGTATTACATTTCCACGCTGCCAAAACTTCGCCCACAATTATTAAAAGACGCGATGAAAGATGCCAAAGTTCGCGCCGAAGCGATGACTTCGGCGGTTGGTGGCAAAGTTGGCTCAATTACCTCGATTAAAGCTGGTCCGATTCAAGTTACTGCCAAAGATTCAACCATGACATCTGACATTGGCGCCTATGAGACGCAAACTATAGATAAGACTGTGACTGCGACAGTAACGGTAACTTTCAATAATTAAATTTAATTAATTCTTCAAACGCGGGCGAATGAATGCGGAAATGCGTTCATTCTTCTTCATCTCATCGATTTCTGATTGAGTTGGAAGTGTTGGTCGATCTCGTTCGACGGTAACCATGCAAAGAAATCCAAGATAATCGTCTTCGGCGGCTCTAAATTGATGCCAATTCCAGGTTGGTACATAAATTACGTCATTGCAATTTATTTCAAATACTTCTTTATCTACAAGCGCAAAGCCTTTACCGCGGATTGGAATAACAACGTGAGTGTGCTCATGCTTCTCAAGGGTGGTATGGCCACCCGGTTCAACTTCAAAATATCTAACTTCAATTCCAGCTGGCGAGCCTTCACAGAATAACTTTTTACGACTTACGCCTTTGAATGAAGGATTACCATCTTCGTCTTTATATTTGAGAGTTTCGATCGATGCCCAATCGAAATCTTGTAATTTCTTGATGAAATTCGACATCAAGCATCGCCTCTTTTTGCGTTACGTTTAGATGAAATCACACCAGTATCAAATCCAGCTAAATGAAGTCCACCATGGAAACGTGCGTGTTCTATTTTGATGCAACGATCTTGGATTGCGATTAAGCCCGCTTCTGCTGCCCGTTCGGCTTCGGCTTGATTCTTAATGCCTAGCTGCATCCAAAAGACTTTTGCACCAATTTTTATTGCTTCATCTAATACTGCTGGGATATCTGAAGGCTTTCGAAATACATCGACAATATCAATCTTCTCAGGTACCTCACTCAGAGATTTGTAGACTGGTTGACCTAGAATCGTTTCGGAATTTGGATTAATGAAAAATAATTTGTAATCACTTGCTGATTGAAGATAAGTTGCCACGAAATACGAAGCTCGTGCTGGATTATCAGATGCACCAACAATTGCAATAGTTTTAGCGCTATTTAAAATATCTAAACGCTCTTTGGCGTTTGGTTCGTGCCATTTACTCATCGCTTTTCTCCAGTTGCGACTTCAAGAGCTTGATCTAAGTCCCAGATAATGTCTTCGATATCTTCTAAACCTACGCTGATACGAATCAAATCAGACTTAACTCCAGCATCTGAAAGTTGGTTTTCGGTCAATTGGCGGTGAGTTGTTGAAGCAGGATGGATAACCAGTGTTCGAACATCGCCAATATTTGCTAAATGTGAGGCAAGTTTTACCGAATTTATAAATTTCTCGCCCACTTCACGGCCACCTGTTACGCCAAAACTAAATACGGCGCCGCTTCCATTTGGAAAATATTTCTTTGCGCGATCATGATGAGCATTTCCGGGTAATGAGGAATAGCTCACCCAAGCAATTCGTTTGTCACTAGCTAAATATTCGGCTACCTGCTTGGCATTTGTAACATGTTCGGCCATTCGCTGTGGCAGAGTCTCAATTCCTTGCACCAATAAGAATGCAGAAAGTGGTGAAAGCGTGGCGCCGATATCGCGCAATTGTTCACTTCGGATTTTTGTTAACAAGCCGAATTCACCGAAGTTATCCCACCATTTAACGCCGCCGTAAGATGGAATTTCTTCGGTCATCATTGGGAATTTGCCGTTACCCCAATTGAATTTTCCAGAGTCGACAATTGCGCCCCCAAGCGTGGATCCATGCCCGCCTAAGAATTTGGTAACGCTATGTAACACAATCGTGGCGCCATATTCGATTGGCCGAATTAAATAAGGCGTTGCGATCGTTGAATCGATAATTAGCGGGAGGCCGTGTTTGTCAGCAACTTTGGCCAACCCTTCAATATCGGCAATTTGATTACCTGGATTTGCCAAGGATTCGGCATAGATGAATCTTGTTTTATCTGTGATTGCCATTTCAAAATCGGCAGGGGAATCGCTTTTTATAAAAGTGGTATCGACGCCAAATCGCCGAAGCGTTACATCCAGCTGAGTCAGCGTGCCGCCATAAAGATTTGATGAAGCAACCACGTGATCACCAGCGCCGGCAAGTGCCGCAAATGTTAAAAATTGAGCAGCTTGTCCAGATGCAGTAGCAACTGCACCCAGTCCTCCTTCTAATGATGCAATTTTCTCTTCGAGCGCCGAGACTGTTGGATTAGCGATTCGGCTATAGATATTCCCGTATTTTTGTAATGCAAATAAATTACCGGCATCTTCCGTATCTTCAAATACGAATGCAGTGGTTTGATAAATTGGAAGTGCACGAGCGCCAGTTTGCGGATCTGGTGATGTTCCAGCATGAAGGGCGCGGGTTTTAAACCCAAATTTTTTCTCGTTCACATATCAATTTTAATCGAAGTGCGTGAATTTACCTAAAGAGGGATATTGCTATGGCTACCTCGACGTTGCGCCGCCGTTGCAATCGCTCTCGCGAGGGCGCTACGAGTTTTAGCTGGCTCAATAATTTGATCAACAACGCCAATTTCAATTGCTTTTTGAACTCCACCAGAAACTTTTTCATGTTCCGCAGCTAACTCTAATTCAGTAATTTCTCGTTGTTGTTCGGACAAGTCGGCTAATAATCTTCGATGAAGAACTCGAACGGCCGCAACGGCGCCCATTACCGAAACTTCAGCTTTTGGCCACGCAAAAACTTTTGTCGCACCTAACGCTCTGGAATTCATTGCTACATAGGCGCCACCATAAGCATGGCGAGTAATCAGTGTTACGCGCGGAATTACCGCTTCACCAAATGCGTGAAGTAATTTGGCACCTCGTCGAACGGCGCCTTCCCATTCTTGGCCGGCACCCGGCAAGAATCCTGGAACATCTGCAATCACAATTAGTGGGATACCAAATGCATCACAAGTGCGAACAAATCTCGCCGCTTTTTCACCTGCCGCAGAATCTAGTACGCCACCAAGATGTTG
>CAYFKK010000065.1:0-4291 GCA_964343655.1 uncultured Actinomycetes bacterium
GCGCAGTTGCATATCTAAAATCGCATTTGCTTGTAGCTCATCAATCTTTAACAACTTCATCAAACCAGTTCGCGCTGCATCAGAATCAGCTGATGCGCGAATCAATTTAATAACTTCGTCAATTGCATCAAGCGCCTTTAAATAACCCTGCAAAATATGGGCGCGCTTCTCTTTTTCGGCTAACCGGAATTTCGAACGGCGAACAATTACTTCAATCTGGTGCTCGATGTAATAACGAATAAATTCATCAAGGCGCAAAGTGCGTGGCACGCCGTCAACCAGTGCCAACATGTTGGCACCGAAGGTATCTTGCAGTTGAGTGTGCTTGTAAAGATTGTTTAAAACAACTTTTGCAACCGCGTTATTTTGCAAAACAATAACTAGGCGTTGTCCTAAGCGTTCGTTACCTTCGTCGCGAACATCGGCGATGCCTTTGATCTTGCCATCTTTAACTAGGTCGGCAATTTTTAGCGCCAAGTTATCTGGGTTTACTTGATATGGCAGTTCGGTAACAACTAAACAGGTTCGGCGATTAATTTCTTCAACGTTAACCACGGCGCGCATTGTGATTGAACCACGGCCAGTTCGGTATGCCTCTTCAATTCCAGTGCGACCAACAATTAACGCACCGGTTGGAAAATCTGGCCCTTTAACTATTTTTAATAGCTGTTCTAATAATTTCTCTGGCTTGGCATCTGGATTATCAAGTGACCAAATAACACCTTCGGCAATTTCTTTTAAATTATGTGGCGGAATATTGGTCGCCATACCAACTGCGATACCACCTGAACCGTTTACTAAAAGATTTGGAAATCGCGATGGAAGTACATCTGGTTCTTGCGATCGGCCGTCGTAGTTTGGTGAAAAATTAACGGTATCTTCATCGATATCGCGCATCATCTCCATTGCAATTGGTGACAAACGCGCTTCGGTATAACGCATCGCAGCAGCTGGATCATTACCTGGCGAACCAAAATTTCCGTTGCCATCAACTAATTGATAACGAAGTGACCATGCTTGAGCTAAGCGAACAACGGTGTCATAAATTGATGAGTCGCCATGTGGATGGTAATTACCCATGACATCACCGACGATGCGTGAAGATTTGTAATAACCCTTATCTGGACGATAACCACCGTCATACATTGCATAAAGGACGCGGCGATGAACTGGTTTTAATCCATCTCGAACATCAGGCAGGGCGCGGCCAACAATGACCGACATCGCATAATCTAAATAAGAACGCGCCATCTCCACTTGGAGATCAACGGTCTCAATTCGATCGTATTGTTTTTCTTCCATAATTAAATATCCAAGAACCTAACATCTTTAGCATTGCGTTGAATAAATTGGCGACGTTGCTCGACATCTTCACCCATTAACACTGAGAACAAATCATCTGCTGCGGCGGCATCGTCTAGTGAAACTTTTATCAAAATGCGATTCTCTGGATCCATTGTGGTTTCCCAAAGTTCTTTCGCTGGCATTTCACCTAAACCTTTGAAGCGTTGAATTCCATCCTCTTTCGGTAACCGTTTGCCTGCTTCTAAACCAATTTTGATCATGCCATCTCGTTCTCTATCACTAAAGGCATATTGAACTGGCTCTTTCCCGCCCCACTTCAATTTATAAAGCGGCGGTTGCGCTAAATAAACGTGTCCAGCTTCAATCAGTGGGCGCATAAATCTAAATAACAAAGTTAATAACAACGTGCGGATGTGTTGACCGTCGACATCGGCATCGGCCATCAAAATAATTTTGTGATACCGCAGTTTGGCAATATCGAAATCATCATGAACGCCGGTGCCAAGAGCTGTAATCAGCGCTTGCACTTCGTTATTTTGTAATACTCGATCGATTCGAGCTTTTTCTACGTTTAAAATTTTGCCGCGGATTGGTAACACTGCTTGATATTTGGAATCGCGTCCGCCTTTGGTTGAACCGCCAGCTGAATCACCTTCCACAATATATAACTCGCACTTTTCTGGTTCGGTTGATTGGCAATCGGCTAATTTGCCCGGCATACCGCGGCCTTCTAATAAACCTTTTCTATTTCGCGATAAATCACGAGCTTTTCGCGCTGCAATACGCGCCGCAGCTGCATCGATACTTTTACGAACGATGTCTTTGCCTTCAGCGCCATTTTTTTCGAACCATTCAGTTAGCGCTTCGTTTACACATTTTTGAGTAAATGATTTTGCTTCGGTATTTCCAAGTTTAGTTTTGGTCTGACCTTCAAATTGTGGTTCACCAATTTTGATTGAAACAATCGCCGTTAAACCTTCACGAATGTCTTCACCGGTTAGACGATCTTCTTTCCGTCGAATGAAGCCCCACTCTTCGCCAAATTTATTTACGATCGAAGTTAACGCGGTTCGGAAACCTTCTTCGTGGGTTCCGCCTTCGTGGGTGTGAATCGTGTTTGCGAAGGTATAAACCGATTCAGCGAAACCGGCATTCCATTGCATCGCAATTTCTAGCGATAATTTCTGCTTTTTATCTTCTTGGCTTAAGAAAATAATTGACTTATGTAATTCGCCACGAGTGCTATTAATGTGTTTTACGAAATCAATAATTCCGCCGTCATATTTATATTTAACGGAAAGCTGTTCGCCTTTGTCGTCTACATGGCCCGCGCGCTCGTCGGTAAGCGTAATAGTTAAACCGCGATTCAAAAATGCCATTTCGCGGAAGCGGGTTGAAAGAATTTCAAATGAAAAATCGGTAGTTTCGAAAATTTCTTCTGATGGCCAGAATCTAGTTAGCGTTCCGGTGTTAGTCGTCGCTTTTCCTTTTGCAACTGGTGCATCAGGTACACCAAGTTTGTAACTTTGGCTCCAGAAAAATCCGTCGCGTTGCACTTCAACTTGCACAACTTTTGAAAGCGCATTAACAACTGAGATACCAACGCCGTGTAATCCACCCGAAACCGAGTAACCGCCATCGCCAAACTTTCCACCGGCATGTAAAACTGTTAAAACAATTTCCAGGGCTGATTTCTTTTCAACTGGGTGCATATCAACTGGGATGCCGCGCCCGTTATCGACGACTTGAACGCCGCCATCTTTTAATAAAGTTACATTTATTTCCGTTGCAAAACCGGCGAGCGCTTCATCGACAGAGTTGTCGACAACTTCGTAAACCAGATGATGTAAACCGCGTTCGCCAGTGGAACCGATATACATTCCGGGGCGTTTGCGGACCGCTTCGAGTCCTTCAAGGACGGTGATCGCGGAGGCGTCATAGCTCTTTTTTTCTTGCGCCAAAAAGCCCACCTCCCGAGATCGAAAATCGCGTTAAATCGCCGCCAAAGGCGAAAATGCGAGATTACGGAGTAAATCCTAGTCAATTTTTGGGGTGGTTAAAACCGAAATAAGGCCTCTGTGGGCAATTAGAGAGATTTAGACCCGTTATCCGTAGGTGTCCCGAGGGCCGCGCCCTGGGGCCGATCGGAACCCTTTACGCCAACTTGGGCCATTCGGTCCCGAAATATCAAGCGAAGTTATTTGAGGTGCAATTTTTTGAATTGATTCTAAAAGATGGTTTTTTACCAAATTTAATTGCGTTGCCCACGATGTTGTATTGCATTTAATTATTAAAACATTTTTATTTATTTCAATTGGCAGCGCTCGGTTTGCAATTTCTTCGCCAACAATTTCAGCCCAGCGGACAAAGATTTCACCTTCTTGTAACCCGCTCTGCCACTCTCGTTTTTTAACCAACTCTTCAATTAATTCACCGACTGGTTTGGGTTCATCGGCATCGCGCGGATTTTCCAAAACGCTTTTTTTTGGCGTTGCCTTTGCGCCACCGCCTAAGGTTTTAAATGAGTTGTAGAGATCGAGTGCGATATCGCGTTTGCTCATCGAACCTCTACCTTTCCGCCAGCTACATAAAATCTAACGCCGCCAAGTTCGTCAGGCAAGTCCCCTTCAACGGCTGCAGTAACGATTGTTTGTTCAGTTAATCGAGTTGCAAAAATTAACCGCTCGCGCCGGCTGGTATCTAATTCAGCAAAGACATCATCCAAAATCAAGATCGGGTCCATGCCTTGCGCTTTAAACATTTCTAAGGCGGCAACCTTTAATGAAATTGCAAATGACCAAGATTCGCCATGGCTAGCAAAACCTTTGGCTGGAAATTCGCCAAGTTGTAATAACAAATCATCGCGATGTGGACCAATTAAGGTAGTACCTCGTTCCACTTCTTGGTATTGAACTTCTTGTAATTTGTTTGCGAATTCTGATTCACTTTCGGCTCCAGTGAATTTATAAGTTATTTGGGCCGGTTT
>CAYFKK010000066.1:0-4278 GCA_964343655.1 uncultured Actinomycetes bacterium
TAATTCACTCGGGTTAAACCATACTGTAGTTCCAAGTGCATCATTAATTGCCGATGATCCAAATTTATTGTTGGTAAACGCCGGCATGGTTCCGTTTAAACCATTTTTCTTGGGTGAGACAACGCCGCCGTATAAACGGGCTACTTCAGTCCAAAAGTGTGTGCGTACTCTTGATATTGACGAAGTTGGCAACACCACAAGCCACGCTTCATTTTTTCAAATGTGTGGGAGCTTTTAACTAAATCTGTTGACGATGGCGGTTATGGGTTCCCGCCCGAAAAATTATGGGTCACAGTGTTTCAAAATGACGATGAAGCTGCCGAAATCTGGCATAAAAAAGTTGGGGTTCCAAAGGAGCGAATTCAGCGTCGCGGGATGGCCGATAACTTTTGGTCGATGGGCGTTCCTGGACCGTGTGGACCATGTTCTGAAATTTATTATGACCGTGGACCGCAATACGGCAAAGACGGTGGACCAATCGCTGATGAAGATCGGTATTTAGAAGTTTGGAATTTAGTTTTTATGCAAAATGTCCGCGGTGAAGGTGGCGGCAAAGATGATTTCCCAATTGAAGGCGATTTGCCAAATAAAAATATTGATACTGGCTTAGGTTTAGAGCGAATGGCTGCGCTTTTACAAGGTGTGGAAAATATTTATGAAATTGACACTACAAGAATAATCCTTGATAAAGCATCGGAATTAACCGGTGTTAAATATGGAAAAGATGCAAAGAGCGACGTTTCGCTACGTGTCATTGCAGATCATGCTCGGACAGCAGCGATGTTAATCGGTGATGGGGTAACTCCTGGTAACGAAGGTCGTGGATATGTTTTGCGAAGAATGATGCGACGCACTATTAGAAATATGCGTCTACTTGGTTCCGCCGAACCGGTAATTACCGAACTGACCAATGCTGCAATTAAGGCAATGGGTGCGCAGTATCCAGAGTTAGAAACTGATCAAAAACGAATTATTCAGGTATCAGTCACAGAAGAAGAGCAATTTTTACAAACTCTCAAAAGCGGTACTCAAATCTTTGATGTTGCGAGCAGTGAAGTTAAAGCCGGTAAAGGAAAGTCTCTTTCGGGGGAAACGGCCTTCAAATTACATGATACATATGGTTTCCCAATTGATTTAACTTTGGAAATGGCTGCTGAGCAAGGCTTAACAGTTGACGCCGAGGGTTTCCGTAGGTTGATGAAAGAGCAACGAGATCGCGCCAAAGCCGATGCTAAGGCAAAGAAAAGTGGCCATACCGATTTAAGTGAATATAAAAAGATTGCCGATGACAAAGGCGCCACGGAATTTATTGGATATTCCCATTTATCTTCGGAATCAAAAATCACCGGAATCTTAGTCGATGGTAAATTTTCAAAATTTGCTAAAGCTGGCGATGAAATCGAAATTACTTTAGATCGCACCCCTTTTTATGCCGAAGGCGGTGGGCAACTGGCTGATGGCGGATTCATAACGCTCGCTAATGGTGCAAAAATTGAAATTGATGATGTTCAAGCACCAGTTCCTGGTTTAAGTGTTCACCGTGGTCGAGTTTTAAATGGTGAAGTTGAAATTGGCAATCAATCTCATGCACTTGTTGATATCGAACGTCGCGCCGCAATTTCGCGAGCTCACACTGCAACTCATATGGTTCATAAAGCTTTCCGAGAAGTGCTTGGCGAAACTGCCACCCAAGCAGGTTCAGAAAATTCACCAGGAAGATTTCGGTTTGATTTTCCGGCCGCGGGGCAGGTGCCTGATTCTGTAATTCAAGAAGTTGAATCGCGCGTTAACACTTTGCTTTTGGAAGATTGGGAAGTAACGGCAGAAATTATGAGCCAATCAGAAGCTAAAGCAATTGGAGCAATGGCTCTTTTTGGCGAAAAATATGGTGACAAAGTCCGAGTAGTTAGCGTTGGTGATTGGGCGCGCGAACTCTGCGGCGGAACCCACGTTTCTCGCTCTGGCCAATTAGGTGTTGTGAAAATTTTGAGCGAATCATCTATTGGCGCAGGTGTCCGACGTGTTGAAGCGCTAGTTGGTGTGGATGCTTATCGTTTCTTGGCGCGCGAACATATATTGGTAAATCAATTAACCGATTTACTAAAAGGATCTAAACCAGAGGAATTACCTGAGCGAATTTCGGATTTGCTTGGCAAGATGCGCGAAATTGAAAAAGAAATTAGTGCGATTCGCTCGGCTCAAGCTCTGGCGCAAGTTGGCGCGTTAGCAGCCAAATTCAGGCAAGTCGGCAAAGTAAATTTGTTAGCCGAACAATTAACAGACAATATTGATGGTGATGATTTGCGCACAATGGCGCTCGATTTGAGAAATCGGATAAATGAATCGGTCGTTGCGTTAATCAGCAATAACGGAGGTAAACCGGTTGTTGTGGTCGCAGTTTCGGAATTTGCCCAAAAGATTGGCATCAAAGCTGGAGCATTGGTAAAACTCGCATCAACGACACTTGGTGGAGGCGGCGGTGGTAAGGATGATTTTGCGCAAGGCGGCGGCATCGACATTAGCAAAACAAAGGATGCGCTAAGTGCCATCGAAAAGGCGCTGAATTAGTTATATGGTTTTTGGTCGCCGATTCGGAATTGATTATGGGGCGGCCCGAATCGGAATCGCAATTTGCGATGCGGATGGATTAGTTGCCACACCAGTAACTACCCTTAAAAACGATAAAGATTTTTTTGAAAATTTTCGTCAACTTCAGTCAGAGTACAGCGCAGTTGGGATTTATCTCGGACGGCCGAAACATTTATCGGGCGAAATTGGAACAATTCAAGGTGACGTTGATGAATTTGCCGATAAATTGGTGAAAGAATTCAATTTACCAATTTCTTGGGTCGACGAGCGCCTAACGTCTAGCGGCGCTTCACAGGCGCTCCGCAATCGTGGCTTGAATTCAAAAACTAGCAAAGGTTTAGTCGACCAACTTGCCGCAGTATCAATTTTAGAACTAGGAATCGCTTTGGAGAAAAATGCGTAAATATTTAAACGCCGCTCTAGGCATCGCATTTGTATTTTTATTTGCTTTCGTATTGCATCTGGTACGGACTCAAATTAGCCAAACGCCAAATTTTCCTACTAGGGAAATAGCAAAAAACGAGAATACGGTGGAGATTGAAGTTAATAGTGGCGACAGCGGCCTGGTAATTGCTAAACAGTTAGAGGCCAAGGGGGGCACCGCTTCAACAACAATTTTCTAAGAATTGGGAATTACAGATAAGAGATCGGCACTTATTGCACCAGGGGTACATAATCTAAATAGAAAAATATCTGCCAAACAAGCTTTGGAACAATTACTTGATTCAGATCGAATTAGTGGACTGATCGCAATTCGCGAAGGTCAGTGGCGCTCTGAAATTGCCAAAATGTTAATTTTGGCCGGCTTTAAATCCAGCGATGTTGAAAGCGCTTTTTTCCGAGTTGAAATTCCTAAAGGTTTTTCAAAAAACGAAGGAATATATTTTCCAGCTCAGTATTCATTTGATAAATCAACAACCGCACAACAGGCGGTCCAAAGTATGGTCGATCGGTTCGTTAAGGAAGCTAGCAAAATTGGATTGATGGCTGGCGAGAAAGATTTCACGCCATTCCAATTATTAACGATAGCCTCATTAGTCCAGGCCGAAGGTGACCCGACCGATTTCGCAAAAATTTCTCGAGTGATTAGAAATCGATTGAAAATTGGAATGGCGTTGCAATTAGATACTAGTGTGCAATACGTTCAGAAACGAAGAGGCGAAATCTTTCTAACAACTAAAGCAACGACGATAAATTCTCCATACAACACTTACCGCAGAACGGGATTGCCGATTGGGCCGATCGGGTCGCCCGGAGTTGCGGCAATGAAGGCAACATTGCAACCAGAAAAGGGTGATTGGCTCTTCTTTATTACTGTCGCGCCTGGTGATACGAGATTTACATCATCACATGATGAATTTCTTAAATGGAAAGATTTGTACTTGAAAAATTATCGAGCTGGTTTGTTTAGGAGTAAATAATGAAACGGGCTGCGATCTTGGGTTCGCCGATTTCCCATTCGTTATCACCAATTTTACATCGACGCGCTTATGAGATTTTAGATATCGAAGCACAATATGATGCAGTGGAAGTTCCAAGCGGCGCGTTGTCCGAATTCTTGAAAAATGTTAACCAAACCAATTCGACAGATTGGCTGGGATTTTCTTTAACGATGCCGCTGAAAGAAGAGGTTCTCTCGGTAGCAGATGAGATAGATGTATTAGCCAAGCGCATCAGTTCAGCTAATAC
>CAYFKK010000067.1:0-4229 GCA_964343655.1 uncultured Actinomycetes bacterium
TCGGCAGTCTCGATTAATTCGCCGGGACCGCCGTCGGATAAGAAAAAGGCGGTGTAATCAGATACACGGGCAGCTTGTTGCATATTGTGAGTCACAATCACGATGGTCATAGTCTGAGCAAGTTCGCGAATGGTCTCTTCGATCCGTAGCGTTGAGCCAGGATCTAGCGCCGAACAAGGTTCATCCATCAATAAAACTTTTGGTTGTACAGCTAATGATCGTGCGATGCACAAGCGTTGTTGTTGTCCACCCGAAAGCGCACCACCGTATTCATCTAATCGGTCTTTCACTTCCTCCCATAAACCAGCACGGCGCAAGCAGGTTTCTAGCAATTCATCGCGATTTTCGATTTTTAATTGCGCGAGTTTTAATCCAGATAATACGTTTTCGGCAATCGTCATCGATGGGAATGGATTTGGTTTTTGAAAAACCATTCCGATCTGTAACCGAATTTTTGTAACATCAACTCCTGATTGATAAATATCTGATCCATCAAGTAAAACTTCGCCAGCCATCGCGGCAGTCGGAATGAATTCATGCATCCGATTTAAAATTCTAATAAATGTTGATTTGCCACAACCAGATGGGCCAATCAGTGCAGTCACAGTGCCATGGTTAAAATCGAGCGAGATATTTGAAACCGCATGCTTTTTACCAAACCAAGCATGAATATTTTTTGCCTCTAATCCAGTTGCCATTTTTATCTCCTCGTTAAGCCCGTCCACGTCGATTACCTAGGACGCGTGCCAAGGTAAAGAACGCCATTACTAATGCCATCAAAACAAAGATTCCCGCCCAAGCTCGCGCGATTGATTGATCAGTGCCGAGCGAGAATGCTTTCCAAATGTAATAAGGAAGTGCCGAGCTATTTCCGCTAAATGGATTTAGGTTGACGGCATCGGCGCCACCTACAGTTAACAAAAGTGGCGCAGTTTCACCAGCTACGCGCGCAATTCCTAAAATTACCGCGGTTATAAGTCCGCTGCGAGCTGCCGGAATTACAATCATTGCCACTGTTCTCCATTGCGTTGCACCGAGAGCCAATCCCGCTTCGCGTAAATCTGGCGGAATCAATTTCAAAACCTCTTCGGCGGTTCTGGCCACAGTTGGAATCATCAAAATCGCCAGCGATGCAGCGCCAGCAATATTTGAATATTGATTACCTAGTTGAATCATCCAGACGGCATAAATAAAAAGACCAGCAACGATTGATGGCACACCCGACATAGCCTGCACAAAGAATCGAACTACGCCAGCAAAGCTGCCTTTAATTTCAGTTAAATAAAGTGCAGTCAAAACACCAACCGGTACGGACAAAATTGAAGCAAAGAAAATTAAATAACCAGTTCCAATAATCGCATGAAGTAAACCACCTTCATTTGCTGGCGCGTCTGCCGAAGTAACTGACATATCGTGAATAAACATGGTCCAATTGAGGCCTGGTACGCCTTTTGCAATGATTTCCAACAAAATAGATCCGACAGGAATAATCAAAAATGTACCCGTTATGTAAATCAGCACGCTAGTAACGGCATTAAAAGCTGCTTTCCGATCACGGCGAATGTAATTAACTACGCCCGAAACCACCATTGCGGTGAATAAAAGTGCAACTACAAAGCCAAGCTTCCCGTTTAGTGGCGTGAAAGAGATAATCAAAAAAGAAATGAGTACAGTTAGTAAGATTCCAATGAAATCGGGTACCAAATCTTTTGGCGTTGGTCGCCACGGGTGCTTTGGGGCTGCGATGGTCATTATTTGCGCACCGTCCTATTAATGATCACATTTGCCAAGAAATTTACAATTAAGGTAACAAGGAAGAGAACTAGACCGGCAGCCATTAAGGCTTGTAATTCTGCTTTATCGGCTTCGCCAAATTTATTTACAATCATTGAAGCTACTGATCCACCAGCACTTAGTAAAACTTCTGGTCGGATGTCGTAAACCAAATTTAAAACCGTGTAAACCGCAACAGTCTCACCAAGTGCGCGGCCAAGTCCGAGCATCGCACCACCAATAACGCCACCGGCGCCATAAGGAATCACTACCGCTTTGATCATGGTCCATTTAGTTGCGCCGAGTGCATACGCTGCTTGAATTCGATCAAGTGGAGTTTGCGCAAATACTTCGCGCGAGATTGAAGTAATAATTGGAACAATCATGATTGATAAAACCAAACCAGCAATAAATGGTGAACGCGAATAAGCAGGTGCTGGCATATCAAAAATCGGAATGAAACTTAGATATTTATGAATTAATTTTGCCCAATATTCAGCATGTGGCATCAATACGAAATAGCCCCAAAGTCCATAAACCACTGATGGGATTGCCGCCATAATGTCGATGACAATCACCATTGGCTTTTTTAACCAATCTGGTGCGTAATACGAAAGAAATAGTGCGGAACCAACTGCGATCGGAAAACCAAAAAAGAGTGCGATTAAACCTAGCACCAGTGTTCCGTAAAGCATTGCACCGATTCCATAATTAGCTGGAGTTGCGGCATCAGGAATCGCGTTCTGCCATTCAAATCCAGTTAGGAATTTCAAACCTTCGGTTTTTAAAACATTAAATCCGTTGAATAAAAGAAATAAAGAAATTAATCCAAGAACAATTAGCGAAAAGAATCCGCCGCCCGTAACAATTGCGCTAAATACCCGATCAGACTTACGCGGCTCAGTCGTAATAATTCGCGGAGTAGGCAGGCTCACGAGAGGGATACTGCCCGTTACCCAGACATTGGGGGTAGAAATTAGGTGAACGGAAGGTTAACGAAAACTTAAATTGTGGAATCGATGGCGAGCGCGGCTATCTTTGCGCGGTGGCGAGTGAACATCCGCATCTAGTTTGGGTCGATTGTGAAATGACCGGGCTGGATTTGGCATCCGATGCGCTGGTAGAGATTGCTGTTCTGGTAACAGATTCAGATTTAAATGTAATTGGCGATGGCATTGACTTCGTAATTAAATGCGAATCAGCAAAGTTGGAAGCTATGACCGATTTCGTTAAAAAAATGCATACTGATTCGGGTCTTTTGCCGCTAATCCCAGATGGAATTTCAATAGCAGATGCCGAAGAAAAGATTTTGAAATACTTAGCAGAATCTGGCGTCATCGAAGGTAAATCCCCGATTGCTGGTAATTCCGTTAATTTCGATCGAGGTTTTATCGAACGGGACATGCCGAATTTTGCCAAGATGCTGCACTACCGAACCATTGATGTTTCCTCGATAAAAGAATTAGCACGCCGCTGGTATCCGAAGGTCTACTTCAAGTCACCAACCAAGACGGGTAATCACAGAGCGCTTGGCGATATCCAAGATTCGATTGCGGAACTTGCGCACTACCGCGCCAACTTATTTGCGATTACTCCAGAAAATTAAACCGCTACAATTAGCCACGCAACATGGTGGATGTAGCTCAGCTGGTAGAGCATTCGGTTGTGGTCCGAAATGTCGCGGGTTCGAGCCCCGTCATTCACCCCAAGATTTGATTTGCTCTATTTAATTTAACTCGAGAGGCGTTCTGTGTCTGATTTTATTTTCGACGTCACAATTGAAATTCCAGCTGGTAGTCGAAATAAATACGAACTCGATCACAACACCGGCAAGATTCGGTTAGATCGGATGCTCTTTACTTCAACTCGCTATCCATGGGATTACGGCTTTGTAAATAACACACTAGGCCAAGATGGTGATCCATTGGATGCGCTAGTAATGCTGGATGAACCTACTTTTCCTGGATGCGTAGTTTCGTGCCGGGCAATTGGCATGTTCAATATGTCCGATGAAGCTGGCGGCGATGACAAATTGTTATGTGTGCCAGCTGGTGATGTTCGCAAGAGCCATATCAAAGAGATTGAAGATGTTTCTAAATTTGATTTGAGCGAAATTCAACACTTCTTTGAAGTTTACAAAGAATTAGAACCCGGCAAAATTGTTGGCAAAGGTCAATGGGTTGATCGTAGCCAAGCCGAGACAGAAGTTAAGGCTTCATACGCCCGTATTCGCGGTTATTAATTAGGCAGCGGTTCGTTCGGACACTTTTTTAAAATATTTTGCATCGCAGTTTTTTCCGCTGGTTTTACCCATAAGCCGTATTTAACTTTTACCGAAATTTGTCGCGCCACATATTTACAGCGATAACCCTTAAACGGTGGCAACCAACTGGCGGCATCACTATCGCTCTTTTGTGAATTTAATCGTCCTTTCACTGCCAATAAATTCAATGGAT
>CAYFKK010000068.1:0-343 GCA_964343655.1 uncultured Actinomycetes bacterium
AACGAAAATCCGTATGGACCCTCTGATGAATTAATAAAGACTATGTTGCATCGAATTAGTGAAGTCGCTGGCTCGCTGAATCGATATCCCGATCGAGATGCAGCGCAATTGCGGAAAAAATTGGCGGATTATTTAGGCCATGAATTAAATCTTGAAAATATTTGGGCAGCAAATGGCTCTAATGAAATTATTCAATCCATATTTCTTGCCTTTGGTTCTGGTAGCGCGATTGGTTTTAGCCCTTCATATTCAATGCACCCCATAATTGCAAAAGTCACCGGAGTTGATTGGGTAGATGGAAAACGTCGCCCCGATTTTTCATTTGATCTAGATTCGGCGATTG
>CAYFKK010000068.1:353-4186 GCA_964343655.1 uncultured Actinomycetes bacterium
TATCTCAGTTTTAAGAACTATGAGTAAAGCATTTGCTTTTGCGGGCGCCCGACTGGGATATCTAGCCGCAGACAAAACTGTTATTTCGGCTTTGCAGTTAGTTCGATTGCCATATCACTTGAGTTCGTTAACTCTTGCGGCTGCTGAAGTTGCGCTCGATTATCGGGACGAACTTTTGGCAACTGTCTCAGAATTGGTAAACCAACGTAATTCGCTTGCCGATCAACTGACAAAACTCGGGTTGATGGTCACACCAAGTAGTTCTAATTTTCTATTGTTTAGTGGCTTCAACGACGATTCGAATTCGCTATGGGAGAAATTAATGAAATCGGGAGTGCTTATCCGAGATGTAGGATTACCTGGTTATTTGCGAGTAACAGTAGGTACAGCTTCCGAAAACGAAGCATTCATAGCTGCATTAAAGGAAGTACTCAGGTAAGGAAATCATGCGCAAAGCTAAAGTAGAACGTAAAACAAAAGAGTCAGAAGTTCTAGTTGAATTAAATATTGATGGCTCTGGACAAATTTCTGTCGAAACTGTCGTCCCTTTCTTTGATCACATGCTAAGCCAGTTAGGCAAGCATTCAGGTTTTGATTTAACGGTAAAAACAAAAGGCGATGTCGATGTCGATTCGCATCACACCGTCGAAGATACTTCGTTGGCATTTGGCCAAGCTCTTCGTGAAGCACTTGGTGACAAATCTGGAATTTGTCGCTTTGGTGATGCGATGGTTCCGTTAGATGAAGTTTTAGTTCAAGCAGCCGTTGATTTATCAGGTAGACCATATTTAGTGCACCGGCAACCTGAAATTGTTGAACTTATTGGAACCTTTGATACAACTTTAGGTAAACATATTTGGGAATCAATTGTTGCTGAAGCTCGGATCGCACTTCATATTCGGGTTTTAGAAGGTCGGAACGCACATCATGTGTTTGAAGCTCAGTTTAAGGCAGTTGCAAGAGCACTCCGAGATGCGGTGGCGCTAGATGGAAAAGTATCTGGTGTGCCATCAACTAAAGGCGTGCTTTGATTGCGATTCTGGATTATGGATCTGGAAATTTAAGATCGGCAGAACGGGCACTTCAAAAAACTAGTGAAAATGTAATAGTCACTTCGGATTCAAAATTGGCAATGGATGCCAAAGGTTTAGTAGTCCCAGGTGTTGGTGCATTTGAAAGCTGCATGTTGGGCTTAAAAAAGGCAAATGGCTTAGAAATAATTAGAACTCGAATTAAAAATAGAGCCCCAATTTTTGGAATTTGCATTGGAATGCAAGTGCTATTTGAATCTGGAACAGAGAATGGCAACTTTGAAGGAATCGGAGTGCTCCCGGGGCAGGTTTCCAAATTACCGGCAAAAGTTCTACCGCATATGGGTTGGAATACCGTGGAAATCATGGGTGATTCAAAACTTTTTAAAGGTGTTGAAAAAGAAAGATTTTATTTTGTTCACTCCTACGCGGTTACAAAGTTCAATTTTGCAACCCAAGCGATTTCAGATTACGAGGGAAAGTTTCTTGCCGCAGTCGAAACAGGAGTAATTAGCGCAACGCAATTCCATCCAGAAAAGAGTGGCGCAGCTGGCTTAAAATTAATCGAAAATTGGGTTGTAAGTTTATGAAGCTTGAAATACTTCCGGCGGTTGATGTTAAAGCAGGTCAAGCAGTTCGATTAGTGCAGGGTGCCTTAGGAAGTGAGTCAAATTATGGTTCACCGATTGATGCGGCGCTGGATTTTCAAAAAGCTGGTGCAGAGTGGATTCATTTAGTTGATCTCGACGCCGCCTTTGGTACCGGGAGTAATTCTGAAATAATGTCGCAAGTTATTGGCAAATTAGATATCAAAGTAGAGCTTTCTGGCGGAATTCGCGATGATGAAACATTGGAAAGAGCGCTAAAAACAGGATGTCGCCGAATAAATTTAGGAACCGCAGCTTTAGAAAAACCGGAGTGGACGGCTCGGGTAATTTCTGAATTTGGTGATCGCATTGCAGTCGGACTTGATGTACGCGGACGCACGTTAGCTGCTCGCGGATGGACCAAAGATGGCGGAGATCTATTTGAAACAATTGCCCGACTAGATCAGGTTGGTTGCTCCAGATATGTTGTAACTGATGTTACGAAAGACGGAACACTTGCTGGACCAAATTTACAACTTCTTCGGGATGTTTGTGGGGCAACCAGTAAACCAATCGTGGCAAGTGGTGGCGTTGCTTCATTAGATGATTTAGTTTCATTACAGAATTTGGTTGGAATCGGCGTGGAAGGTGCAATCGTTGGAAAAGCGCTTTACGCCGGTGCGTTTACACTAAAACAAGCGCTCGAGGCTGTTTCGTAATGGCGCTCTCTGTTCGAATCATTCCGTGCCTAGATGTAACCGATGGTCGAGTCGTAAAGGGAATAAATTTTACAAATTTGGTGGATGCAGGAGATCCAGTTGAGCTCGCGGAAATTTAGAATCGCGAAGGCGCTGACGAATTAACTTTCCTAGATATTTCTGCAAGTAGTTCTAATCGAAGAACTACATTAGATATTGTTCGCAAGACGGCCGAAACGGTTTTTATACCGTTAACAGTTGGTGGCGGAATTAGAACTGCTGATGATGTTGACCAATTATTGCGCGCCGGTGCCGACAAGATCAGTGTAAACACCGCTGCGATTGACCGGCCAGAATTACTCAAGGAAATCTCGAGCCACTTTGGTTCGCAAGTTCTGGTGTTATCAGTGGATGCACGTAGATCTCGAATCGGTTATGAAGTTACAACTCATGGCGGAAGAAATGCCACTGGAATCAACGCACTGAAATGGATTGAACAAGCCTGCGAATTGGGCGTTGGTGAAATTCTTCTAAATTCGATGGATGCCGATGGGACTCGCGCAGGTTATGACATCGGAATGATTACTGATGTTCGCCCAATCTGCCCGGTTCCACTAATAGCTTCGGGCGGCGCAGGAAATCTTGAAGATTTCGCGCACGCTCTTGATGCCGGCGCAAATGCGCTACTTGCTGCAAGTGTTTTCCATTTTGGTACCTATCGCATCAAAGATGTGAAGCGTTTCTTATCTCAGCAAGGATATTTAGTGCGCGAGACTTCTGGCGCTTAGGGCAGAATTAGCAGATGAAGCTGCGAGCCGAAGTTCGAAAAATATTAAACGTACGCGGTGGCTTAATTCCAGCAATTGCCCAAGACAATAAAAGTGGCAATGTGTTGATGTTGGCATGGATGAATGAAGAAGCGCTTGAACGAACCATACAGACAGGCAAGGCGACATATTGGAGTCGGAGCCGAAATGAACTTTGGGAAAAAGGAGCGACTTCAGGAAACACCCAAGAAGTTACTGAAATTTCGATTGATTGCGATGGCGATTCCGTTTTGTTAAAAGTAAATCAACTCGGTCCAGCATGTCATACTGGAAAAGATTCTTGCTTTCATAACAGCGTTAACCTTGATGCAAAATGAAGCTTGAGGAATTTCGCGAGTATGCGAAAACGAATAACTTTATTCCCGTAACTAGAAAACTACTTGCTGATGGCGAAACTCCAATTGGTGTTTATCGAAAACTTGCAAAGGGAAAACCAAATACTTTTTTGCTGGAATCAGCCGAACATGGTGGGGCTTGGTCGCGTTACTCATTTATCGGAGTAAATAGCGAAGTAACACTTACTGAAAAAAATGGTGAAGTTGCATGGCGCGGAAATCCACCTGCTGCAGCACCGAAATCTGGCGATCCGCTATTAGTGCTCCGCGATGCATTATCTTTTTTGCGAACTCCTGAAATTCCAGGCCTGCCGCCCCTAACAGGGGGATTTGTTGGGTATCTGGGTTATGACGC
>CAYFKK010000069.1:0-4067 GCA_964343655.1 uncultured Actinomycetes bacterium
GGCGTTAATAAATTTTCTGCGCCTTGAAGTCGATTCATGGCGCAAGGCTACATAGCCTGTTCGAAGGCAGCAACCCTCCGCCAACGCATAACTAAGCGCTCATAACCTTGACCAGCCAACGCGCCATCGCCAGCAGCGAGGCCAGCAAGCGAAGTTTGCACATCTTCAATCGATGAATCAGCGTTAATTCCGCCATCTTCTTTTAACAATTGATCAACATATTCGGCTAAGCCACCGTAATCCAATTCCAAAATTGAAGCGGGATTAAACATTTCGAGCCATTCATTTAAATCTGCAATTTCATCAGCAACAAAACCAGGACCAAATGCTTTTAACACTGCCGCATGTGCCATTGTGCAGCGCGATTTAGCATGAGTAATTAACGTGCGCATATAAGTAAATGCTTCACCGCTGTCGTGGCCGCGCACCCGATCTTTTGGATCAAATAACGAAAACCATCGTGGTGGAATCGTCCAAGTTTGACTCAAAATATGTGGCACGCGATCTTCAGTGAAATTTACGTTTTCGGTAAAACTTTCTTCTAATTCCGAAGAAATAAAAAATTGGGTGACTGAACTAGGTAAGGAATTTTTAAAATCTTCGAGCGCAGCCCAAGTGCGCACGGTCGTAGACCACGGGCAGACGTAGCGAATTCCATCTTGATCCAAGATGTGTGCGCCATCGAATTGGCGAGTTGGTGAAACCGAAATAATTGCGCGACGTAGCGCCTGGGCTTGTTCTTCGGTTTTAGTATCTTCGGCCGAACTTAAATCGCGCCACTGCGCCTGCTGTTCCGGTTTAAAGTCGGTAATCGGTTCGTAAACTCGAAGCGATGCGACATATGGTGTCGGGCGCATAGATTTAACGCTTACGCGCGGCGGATGTAATTTCCTTCAGCAAATGGATCGTCATCATCGTGCTTAGATTTTTCATCGACATCGCCATGTAATTCTTTTGCCAGCGCAGTTAAATCAATATCTTGCGAACCGTATTTAAGATCGCGTGCAACTTTGGTCTGTTTCGCTTTAGCTCGGCCACGTCCCATAGATGGGCCCTCCGCTCAATCAATTAAATATTTTCAGGGCAGTAGATTACCTGATTTGGCCAGGCTGATATTGCGCAGCCTGAGGATGGCGCTTGGTAAGAGCAGCAATCCGCTCGCAGACTCGTTCGACCTGACCTTTGGCATCACCGGCAAATTCAATTGGTTCGCTGACCAATTTATTTAACGCAGTTTTATCCAACGGGATTCGATCATCTGCTGCCAATTTTTCAAAGAAAGTATTAGGTAAACCATTTCGCATTTCGATAGCGGCGTTTGTGGAATGTTCTTTAATAATTTCGTGCGCAACTTCGCGGCCGACGCCAGCCTTGATGGCGGCCATCAAAATTTTAGTTGTTGCTAGAAATGGCAAATTTCGTTCTAACTCAGCTTCAATCATCTTTGGAAAAATGCCAAATTCTTTGAGCACAGTCAGCATAGTTTCGATCAAACCATCCAGTGCATAAAACGCATCGGCGATGGCAACGCGGCGGACCACGGAATCAGAAACATCGCCTTCATTCCATTGATCACCAGCTAGTTCGCCAACCATTGCGGCGTAACCGCGAAGCACAACGGCCAAACCATTAATTCGCTCGCAGGAACGAGTATTCATTTTGTGTGGCATCGCTGAGGAACCAACTTGGCCAGATTTAAATCCTTCACTAACTAATTCGGCGCCAGCCATTAATCGAATTGAGGTGGCCAGCGATGATGGTGCAGCCGCAATTTGTACCAACGTGGTGATTACTTCGTAATCTAAAGAACGTGGATAAATCTGCCCAGTTGAATTTAAGACATTCTCAAAACCAAGTTCTTTGGCAACTTTGCTTTCAAGTTTCGCATGGTTTTTACCGAGCAGATCAAGCGAATCTTGCGCCGTGCCTACTGGTCCTTTAATACCGCGCATCGGATAACGCGCGATTAAGGAATTTAATCTTTCGTAGCCCCAAAGAAGTTCTTCACCGGCGCTAGCAAATCGCTTACCTAGCGTGGTTACTTGCGCCGGTTGATTGTGCGATCTGCCCGCAATCGGAGTATCGGAATAATGTTTAGCTTTTTCACCAATTCGATTAAGAAGCGCGATGGTTTTGTCATGAATCAAATTGAGCGCTTGGCGAATTTGAAAGCTTTCAATATTTTCAGTTACATCGCGACTAGTTAGCCCAGCGTGGATATATTCGTGGCCGGCAAGTGCATTAAATTCTTCGATCCGCGCTTTTACATCGTGGCGGAGCGCTTTTTCGCGGGCATCAATCGATGCTAAATCAACGTTATTAATTACCTTTTCGTAATCTTTAATCGCTGAAGCCGGAACTTCTAAACCAAGTTCGCTTTGGTTTTTTAGAATCGAGATCCAAAATTTGCGTTCTAAAATTATTTTGGCAGTTGGCGAAAAGATTTCACGCATTTCAGCCGTGGCATAACGATCTGCCAGAACGCTCATTAAACAAACTCCTTTACGACGATTGTCTCGTCTCGCCCCGGGCCAACGCCAATAGCAGACATCGGTGCGCCGGAAACTTTTTCTAGGAATTGCACATACTTCTGCGCATTAATTGGTAAATCTGAGAATTTGCGCGCAGTGCGAAGTTCTTCAGTCCAACCATCCAAATATTCATAGATTGGTTTTGCGTGGTGGAAATCGGTTTGCGAAGCTGGCAACTCTTCGACCCGCTTGCCATCGATTTCGTAAGCAACGCAAACTGGAATTTTTTCCCAACCAGTTAGAACATCTAACTTAGTCAAAAAGAAATCAGTTAAACCATTAACGCGAACTGCATAACGGGCAATCGGTGCGTCAAACCATCCGCATCGACGAGCGCGACCAGTTGTGACACCAACTTCGCCGCCAATGGTGCGAAGTTTTTCGCCATCGTCATCAAATAATTCAGTTGGAAATGGTCCGCTACCGACGCGAGTTGTGTAGGCCTTCAAAATTCCAATTACTCGAGTGATTTTGGTTGGGCCAATGCCAGATCCAGTACAGGCGCCACCTGCAGTTGGATTACTTGAAGTAACGAATGGATAAGTTCCGTGATCAACATCCAGCAGTGTTCCTTGCGAACCTTCAAGCAATACGGTCTTACCCTCTTCCAGCGCTTTATTTAATAGCAGCGCAGTATCAACCACATGTGGTCGCAAAATTTCGGCATAAGCTAAATATTCGGCGACTACTTCTTCGACTTCAATATTTTTGCGATTGAAAACTTTGATCAGAACTTGGTTCTTATCGCGAAGTGCGCCTTCGACTTTCTGGCGCAAAATCGATGGATCAAATAAGTCTTGAACGCGAATACCGATGCGATTGATCTTGTCAGCATATGCCGGACCAATTCCGCGACCGGTAGTACCGATTTTCGCTTTACCTAAGAAGCGTTCGGATACTTTGTCGATGGTCCGGTGATATGGCGTAATTAAATGTGCATTAGAACTAATTAATAACCGCGAGCAATCAATTCCGCGCTCAGTTAAGCCATTGATTTCTTCAAGTAAAACCGCCGGATCAATCACCACGCCATTTCCAATTACTGGAATTACATTTGGCGAAAGAATTCCGGATGGCAACAAGTGAAGCGCATACTTTTCTTTACCAATTACAACGGTGTGGCCAGCGTTATTTCCACCTTGATAACGAACCACGTATTCGACGCGATCGCCAAGGAGGTCGGTAGCTTTTCCCTTGCCTTCATCGCCCCACTGTGCACCCAGCAAAACTAAAGCAGGCATAGTTACTTACCCCTAACTTAGTTAACTCTTACTTAATTCTTGCTTAGGGAAGTTCCGGTCGAACGTAAATCTTCGCAAGCATGAACCACGCGTGCGGCCATACCAGCTTCAGCTGATTTGCCCCACGCGCGTGGATCGTATGTTTTCTTATTTCCAACTTCGCCATCGATCTTCAAAACGCCGTCGTAATTTTTGAAAACGTGATCAACAATCGGGCGAGTAAATGCATATTGAGTATCAGTATCGATATTCATCTTAACTACGCCGTAATCAAGCGCTTCGCGAATTTCACTTA
>CAYFKK010000070.1:0-4057 GCA_964343655.1 uncultured Actinomycetes bacterium
TCGCAGAGTTTTCCAGTAACACCTTGCGGACATGGCAACTCAACAGGTGCCGGAAAGAGTTCGTAACCGAGCATTTTAATTTTCGAGCCACTTGCTGGAATTGCATTCAAAACAATGCTGGAGCGATCAGCTGTAGCTTTACCAGTTTGCGCTTGTAACAAGTTGTAATGTACTTGTAAAACGATTTGGTCACCTTTATTAAATGGATATCCATACCCTTTTGGTGCGTTATCGGTATTTCTTCCTGGTACCCAAGCGCTTAGCCACGGAGTAGTCACGAAAGATTGAAACATTGTTCCTACACCGGAGCCACCAAAGCATGACCAACCTTTGTTATTTGGATCCAGCGCCTTAGCTTTTGCCACGTCACCAGCTGGCAATCTAAATAAAATGGCATGATGTACAACAACTTCATTCTGCGGAATGAACTGAATTGAAGTAAGTATCGAATTTTCTTTGACTTTTGGATCAATCAGGAAACAGCGATAATCATCAGTTCCACCATTTAATCCTTTTGGCTGATATGGCTTAGGCATCATTATCTTGTAGTTCACAGCTTTTTCAGACGAAACCGCACCTGATGAAGGCAGCGCAATTAATGATGAAAGACTGATCAATATCGAAAGCAAAATCCGTTTCATGGAAAGAGCCTATCAACTTGGGATATATCCTAAAAATGTCTAATCTAGCCGAGTGCGAAAGAAACTAGGAACAATATTTTTAATCCTTGGTTTAATCGCGATTGCAACTTTCATAAATTCAAATTCAGATGATTCTCAGGGAAAAGTAATCGCCAATGTTGTGCCAAGTAACGGGGTTTCAATTGATACTTCCTTTTACATTCCAAAATCAACACCAGCGCCGTTAATTTTGTTGGCCCATGGCTTTGGCGGGAATAAGGATTCGGTAAAACCAACTGCACAATTTTTACAAAATAATGGTTTCGCAGTCTTGGCTTGGAGTGCACGTGGCTTTGGCAATTCAACGGGACAAATTACGATGAATGCGCCCGATAAAGAAGTTGCAGATGCTTCGAACTTAATTGATTTCATCAAATCGCGTAAAGAGATTAAAAAAGATGAAACCGGAAATCCAATAGTAGGAGCCATGGGTGGCTCGTATGGCGGCGCACTTTCGCTGATGCTGGCAGCACAGGACCAGAGAGTTAAAGCAGTAAGCGCAGATATAACTTGGAATAATTTGCAAGAGGCGCTCTTTCCTCAAAATGGATTAAATGTAAATAACGTTGGCCCGTTTAAGAAAACTTGGGCCGGAACTTTTTTCTCCTTTACTGCGCTACAAAATTCTTATCTTGGTCAGTGCGGAAACTTCGCAGAAGTTTGGTGCCAAGCTTTTCAAGATGCCGTCACCATTGGCAAACCATCAGTTGCTCAAATTGAATTGATGAAGAAATCATCACCAGCTACATATTTATCAAAGTTACGCGCACCGACTTTACTTATGCAAGGGCAAGAAGATTCGCTATTTCCATTAATTGAAAGCGAACGAAACGCGAAGGCGATCTTGAAAGCTAACCCTGCCACTCCAGTCACTTTAATTTGGCATTCCGGTGGCCATGATGGTGGAAATAGCGAAAGCGAGCGGTTAAATCAACTTTCGCTTCAGTGGTTTAGCAAATATCTATTAAATAAGAATATCGCGATTCCAAAATTCGAAGTAACGGACACCTCCGGAACGCTTTCGGTTACAGATTCAACTGTGGTTTCCACAGTTTTACAAAATAATGTATTACCAATTGAAGCGAATCAAAGTTCGATCGCCTTAAACCAAAATCTTGGTCCATTCTTTTCACCAATTGGTGGCGTACCGGCAGCGCTAAGTTCCTTACCCGGAATAGGAAGTGCTGGATCATTAGCTGGAAGTGTTTTAAGTTCACTTTCCGGCGGTAGCAAT
The DNA here is from genome assembly GCA_964343655.1 of uncultured Actinomycetes bacterium. Classification (GTDB taxonomy): domain Bacteria; phylum Actinomycetota; class Actinomycetes; order Nanopelagicales; family Nanopelagicaceae; genus ZLKRG08. The sequence goes on from CAYFKK010000070.1 coordinate 1,915, forward strand.
TTAGGTTTTGGTGCAGTTTCACCAGCATTATTACCTGGACAAAGCGCGCAATTTTCAAGTGCGCCACTAACTAAGGCCGTAAATATTGTCGGTAGTTCGAAGATAAAAGTCCGAGTAACCAGTACCGCAAAAGATGCGACTTTATTCTTTTCTTTAATGGCTCAAGCGCGAAATGGTGCGCTCCGCTTGCCAGGTGGCATTGTTGCACCAGTTAAATTAAATAATTTGCCAAAAGATGGCGCCGAAATCGAAGTTCAATTGCCGGCCGCATTTATGAAATTAGCCTTGGGCGAGAAAATTGTTTTAGCAGTATCAGCAACTGATCAAGGTTACGTACTACCGAACGATGGACGTTTTTACACAGTTTCGCCTATTTCAAAATTGATTTACCCAACAATTGAGTTACGAAGCGCAACCACATCGTCGCAATATCTAATTTGGCCGATTTTGGCAGTCTTAACATTGATTCTGGCGTTTATCTACTTGCGGATTAAACGGCCAAAAATTAATGCCGACGTTGAGACCGATGACAAACATCTAATCCAAATTTCGAATCTGTCGAAAATTTATGGAGACGGTTATAAAGCGGTAGACAATCTCTCCTTCGAAGTTGGTCGCGGTCAAGTTCTTGGATTATTAGGACCAAATGGCGCCGGTAAAACCACCACGCTTCGAATGTTGATGGGATTAATTTTGCCAACGGAAGGTTCAATTTGGATCTCTGGTAAACCGGTTTATCCAGGTTCGCCAGCGTTAGCAAACCTTGGCTCTTTTGTTGAAGGGCCAGGATTTTTGCCTCATATGACCGGGCGTGAAAACTTAGATTTATATTGGCGCGCAATCGGGCGTGATGCCGAACCGCAATTTGAAGAGGTAATAAAAATTACCAAACTTGGTAGCGCTTTAGATAAGAAAGTTCGTTCTTATAGCCAAGGAATGCGTCAAAGATTAGCAATCGCACAGGCGATGCTAGGCATGCCAGATATTTTGGTTTTAGATGAACCAACCAATGGTTTGGACCCACAACAAATTGCTGAAATGCGCTCGGTCTTAAAGAGATATGCCAAAGGTGGCCGAACTGTAATTATCTCCTCGCACTTATTAGCGGAAGTACAACAAACCTGTTCACACGTGGTTTTAATGCATCGCGGAAAATTGATTGCGACCGGAACTTTGAAGAAAATTTTGAATAAATCTTCAAGCTTAGAAGAGATCTTCTTAGAGCTCATCGGTGATGATTTAATTATTGGTAAGGATGCAAAATAATGTACAACGCTAAAAAGACGCTGCCATATTCGGTTGAGTTCTATCGCCAATTCCACCGAAAGCGCACGCTATTTGCATATCTCTTTGTTATTTCACTACCGGTAATCGTGGCTGGTGCAGTGAAATTTGGACCATCCAGCAATAGCAATAGTGGTGGCCCATCTCGACTTGGATCGGGAACTTTTGACTTAATCGGGTTAGCAACAAGCGGCGCAGCAAATTTCACATTAACGATGTTCTATTTCGCAACGCCATTTTTATTAGTAACCGTAATTTCATTATTTAGCGGCGATACGGTTGCGAGCGAAGCCTCTTGGTCGACGCTTCGTTATCTTTTGGCAGCACCAGTTCCACGAAAGCGCCTGCTAATTCAGAAATTAAAAGTTAGTCTCACACTTTCACTCGGCGCAGTATTGCTCTTACCGATTACTTCGTGGATCGTGGGTTTGATTGTTTTCGGAAGTGGACCGCTGCAATCTCCCCTAGGAATTACACTTGATAACTCAATTGCAATAAAGCGAATTTTGTTAATCACTTTATATTCGGCAATCTCACTTCTTTTTATTTCCGGAATTGCATTTTATTTAAGCATCAGAACTGATGCGCCACTTGGCGCAGTTGGCGTGGCAGTCGGAATCGTTATTTTGATGAACATTCTCGATGCTGTGACTGCCCTTGGAAACTTGAGAAAAATTTTGCCTGTCCACTATTCATATTCTTGGTTTGATTTGTTGGGCAATAACATTGTTTGGGAATCTATGATCAGAGGCGGGGCATACAGCGTAATTTGGTTTATCGTGTTGATAACTCGCTCGATAAATCGATTCGAAACCAAAGATGTTACTTCATAATTTATTTAAATGAAGCGCCTTCTTTA
>CAYFKK010000071.1:0-3913 GCA_964343655.1 uncultured Actinomycetes bacterium
TGCCTCTCGAACCGCAGATGCATAAAGCTCTGGAATTTCTTCGATGGTTCGCGCCACCTTTAAGCCCCGTCCGCCACCACCATGTGCTGCTTTGATTGCAACCGGTAGACCATGTTCTTTCGCAAAGGCAATAACCTCATCATGATTCTTTACTGGATCTTTAGTTCCGGCAACAAGTGGTGCTCCCGCTTTTGCTGCAATTTTGCGCGCAGAGACTTTATCGCCGAGGGCTTTAATTGCCGATGGTGGCGGCCCAATCCAAATTAATCCCGCATCAATAACTGCTTGGGCAAATTCGGCGTTCTCAGACAAGAACCCATACCCTGGATGTACTGCATCAGATTTTGATTCCTTCGCAATCTGGATCAGTTTCTCAAAATTTAAATATGTTTGCGCAGCTGTTAATCCATGTAACGAATAAGCGGCATCGGCAACAGTTGTATGAAGCGCACTGCGATCTTCTTCAGAATAAACGGCAACGCTCTCGATTCCGTGATCTTTACAAGCGCGGGCAACTCTTACCGCGATTTCACCGCGGTTAGCAATCAAAACTCGCTTCATATTAAAGATCCAATCTTTTTTGCTGCTGGCCAGGAATAGCCTAAGTGAATAAAGGTCTTTCTTAGGTAAGGCATTGAAATACCGACCACGTTCGTGTAATCCCCATCTATTGAGCTGATAAATGGGGAGCTAAATCCATCTAAGGTAAATCCACCGGCTACGCGAAGTGGTTCGCCAGTTGCAACGTAATCCGCAATTTCAATTTCGCTCATTAAGTCAAAGGTGACTGCTGTTGTTACCCGATCCGCAATTTCTCGATCTTGAGCGGTATCAATAATGCAATGCCCGGTATGTAAGAGCCCAGTTTTGCCACTTAATCTTTTGGCCCGCGCAACTGCAATTTCAGGTGTGGCTGGTTTTCCAAAAGACTCACCTTCAAATTCAAAAGTTGAATCACAACCGATGATGATGGCATCTCCAGTAATTTGTTCACGCACGGTATGTGCTTTGGTGATTGCCAGGGCAATTACCAGATCTTTTGGACACATGGCATTGAAATGATCTGTTTCTTCATCAACATTGCTGACAAAAATTTCAGGCACCAACCCAGCACCTTCAAGTAATCGCTTACGGGAAGGTGATGCTGAGGCGAGAATTAAACGGGGCATTAAACGTTCCGACCAGCTCCAAATTTAACTTGCTGCGGCATTTTGTAACGCATCTGGGGAGCGGCCCAATTACTACGCTTTACTTGTGGTGCTCGTTCAATTCGCACATGGTTGTCGGCAATGATTTGCAGCACTTGCAACTCTTCAGGAGTTGGATTTCCACTAATCACCGTAAATTTCATCATAATGGGATATTTCCGTGTTTCTTTGGTGGTAGAGAGTCTCGTTTAGTTTTTAACGTTCGTAAAACCTTTGTAATGTATTCACGACTCTGGCTTGGCTCAATTACTGTATCAACAATGCCACGTTCGGCAGCGTTATAAGGATTTGCAAGCGTCTCGTTATATTCCTTAACCAGTTTCGCCCGAAGTGCTTCAGGATCTTTACTCTCAGCTAACTCTTTTCGGTAGAGAATATTTACGGCGCCCTGTCCGCCCATCACAGCAATTTCTGCAGTTGGCCAAGCAAAAACGACGTCGCCTCCAATTTGTTTAGAACCCATAACAATGTAAGCACCGCCATAAGCTTTTCGAGTTACCAGCGTTACCAACGGAACTGTTGCTTCAGCGTATGCGTAAAGTAGTTTTGCGCCTCGGCGAATAATGCCATCCCATTCCTGTTCAGTTCCTGGCAAAAACCCTGGAACGTCAACTAACGTGACAATTGGAATGTTAAAGGCGTCGCAAAATCTCAAAAACCTAGCAGCTTTTTCGCTCGAATTAATATCTAACGTTCCGGCAAATTGTTGCGGCTGATTAGCAATAATTCCAACGCTCTCGCCTTCAATTCGTCCGAAACCGACCACAATATTTGGCGCATATAAAGCTTGAACTTCTAAAAATTCACCTTCATCTAAAAGTGCGTGAATCAAAATCTTGATGTCGTAAGGTTGATTTGGACTATCTGGGATCAAAGTATCAAGAGCGATATCAGTTGCTTTACGAGTTAATGTTTCAGTTGCCGGCAAATGTGGCGCGCCGTCCATATTGTTACTTGGTAAATATGAAAGTAAAGACTTTACATAATCAATCGCATCTTCTTCATTCTCCGCCAAATAATGAGCATTTCCAGTTCGAGTGTTATGAGTGTGTGCACCACCAAGTTCTTCCATTCCAACTTCTTCACCTGTAACGGTTTTGATAACTTCTGGCCCGGTGATGAACATATGAGATTTTTCATTCACCATGATTGTGAAATCGGTTAGCGCGGGTGAATAAGCTGCGCCACCAGCGCATGGCCCAAGGATCAAAGAAATTTGTGGGATTACGCCTGAAGATCGAGTATTTAATCTAAAGATTGAACCATAGCCACCAAGTGCTTGCACGCCTTCTTGAATACGAGCACCGCCAGAATCATTTATCCCAATCAACGGAATTCCATTCTTCAGCGCAAATTCCATAATTTTTTTCATCTTTTCACCAAAAACTTCACCAAGGCTTCCGCCCATGATTGTGAAATCTTGTGAATAAACGGCAACGCTTCGATTGTCCACTGTTCCAAAACCAATCACAACGCCATCGCCATAAGGGCGATTGTTTTGCATTCCAAAGTTGTAGGAACGATGCCGAGCGAATTCATCCATTTCCTGGAATGAACCTTCATCTAAGAGCAGTGCAATCCTTTCGCGCGCAGTTAACTTGCCTTTGGCATGTTGTTTTTCAATAGCGCGAGCTGAACCAGCGTGAACTGCTTCGTCTATTCGATCACGTAAGTCTTGAATCTTGCCTGCCGTTGTATGCAAATCCTTGCTCATACCCCTACCTTACTAACCATGGGAGTGGAGTGGCATCGCATCAGCCTCAACGAGGAAATTATTAATGCTGGTGTATCACCTTACTGGCGAGTAAGAGTGATAAATGAAACTACTTCAACGCAAAATGAAATCGGAAAAATAATTAGTTCCGGAGCAGCACAATCTGGCGAAGTATTGATTGCAGAATATCAAAGTGAAGGCCGCGGAAGATTAGAACGAAAATTCATTGCACCACCAAAAAGTTCACTTCTATTTTCAATCTACTTACAAAATAATTTTGATTTAAATTGGATTCCGTTTATAGCTGGGATAGGAGTGTGCAAAGCGATTCCTGAAGCTAAATTAAAATGGCCAAACGATATTATTCTAAATGATAAAAAATGCGGCGGGATACTCTCTGAAAAAGTTAGCAGTGGTGTAATTGTTGGAATTGGAATTAATGTCAATCAAACAAAGGAAGAACTTCCAGTCCCTGATGCAACGTCACTTTCTCTAAACGGCATTATTAAGAATCGAAACGAATTATTGGTTGCAATTCTTCAAGAGATCGGGAAATTGATCAGAAATTGGCCAACCAATAAATTGGAAATTCATCAAAATTACGTAGAACTTTGCTCCACCCTTGGCCGGAAAGTTGAAGCAACCATTCCAAATGGAGAAAAAATAACTGGCATAGCCAACGGCGTTACCGAAGATGGTGAACTTTTAGTTGGAAGTATGAAGTTAAACGTTGGAGATATTCTTCATTTAAGATAGCTAGATGAAATCAAATTGGCCTCGAGTTGCAATTCTTGGTTCGCATTTTTTAACAGAAATTTTTTATAGTCCCGCAAATGCGTTAGGAATTGATTTAGTGCCAATTTCAAGTTCTGAAAACATCGATGAAATATTTAGCAAAGCAACTGATTGCGATCTGGTGATTTCGGCAAGCGCAGGTTTTTCGCCATCAAAAATTAAGAAGCTGGAACAGCAAGGTCTGAAAGTCCGTCCG
>CAYFKK010000072.1:0-3846 GCA_964343655.1 uncultured Actinomycetes bacterium
TAAGTCGAAAACTAAAATGGTCTGTTCTTTGTCGCCTTTATCTAAACCATATGCCAGCGCTGCCGCAGTTGGTTCGTTAATAATGCGAAGCACATTAAGACCGGCAATTTCGCCAGCTTCTTTGGTTGCTTGACGTTGTGCGTCATTGAAATATGCCGGAACAGTAATAACTGCATCAGTTACGGTCTCACCTAAATAACTTTCAGCATCGCGCTTTAACTTCTGCAATACGCGTGCGCTAATTTCTTGCGAGGTGTATTTCTTTCCATCAATATCAATATTCCAGTTTGTGCCCATGTGGCGCTTAACCGAACGGATGGTCCGTTCAACGTTGGTAACTGATTGCCGCTTTGCCACTTCACCAACTAGAACTTCGCCATTCTTTGCAAAGGCGACGATCGACGGTGTGGTGCGAGCGCCTTCGGCGTTGGCGATAACGGTTGGTTCACCACCTTCTAGAACCGAGACGCAACTATTAGTTGTACCTAGATCGATTCCTACTGCTCTTGCCATAATCTTTTGCTCCTCTTTACTGCTTAATTTTGTTAAAAATCTTGAGTCGGGGCGACTCAACTGTCTATAAGAACCCCTGGGAGTGGCCAGATATTCCCGTGAGACCTAGGGTTAGTTCTCAGCCTTTTCTAAGCATTCGGGAGCACCCTTCGAGCCATGGAGAACAGCAAATATCGGGTACTGGTCGTTGATGACGAACAGAGCATCAGCGATCTGATTGCCACCGGGCTGCGCTTTGTTGGATTTGAAGTTCGCACTGCAGCTAACGGTGCTCAGGCGCTAACCGCCGCTGAAGAATTTAGACCTCATGCCATGGTGCTTGATGTGATGATGCCAGATATCGATGGCTTTGAAGTTTGCAAGCAGATTCGAAACGAGGGCCAAAATATTGGCGTCCTATTTTTAACTGCCAAAGATGGCATGGAAGACAAGATCGCTGGCTTAACAATTGGCGGCGATGATTACATGACTAAACCATTTAGTTTGGAAGAACTTGTTGCGCGCATCAAGGCGCTGCTGCGCCGCACTGGGGTAGTCGAATCAAAAGTTGATGATGAAAAAATTCGCTTTGCCGATTTAGAGATTGACGAAGCGACGCACGAAGTTCGACGAGCTGGAAATTTAATTGATCTATCGCCTACTGAATATTTATTGCTCCGTTATTTATTAATTAACGCCGATCGCGTAGTTTCAAAATCCCAGATTTTGGATCATGTCTGGCAGTACGACTTCCGCGGCGATGCCGGCATCGTGGAAACTTATGTTTCGTACTTGCGCAAAAAGATTGATATCTATGACCCGCCATTAATTCATACCGTGCGCGGTGTGGGTTACAGACTAAGAATCCCACCTAAGAAATAATTGCTCGATGCAATCGCCCTTTCATCGCTGGTCACTACGTAACCGATTAACGCTCGGTATCGTTTTATTATCAGCGATAAGTTTCTCGGCGATTTTTGGCTTAGCCACTGTAACGATGCGTGGTTATTTGATTTCGCAAGTCGATGAACAATTAACCAATATCGCTGGCGGTACCACGATGCGATTAGATCGAACTGGAATCGAAACTGAAGCGCAAGAACTACCTGATGATGACGATCGCCCCGCGCCACGGCCACACCGAAATGGAAATCCACTTCGCCGATTGCCTTCCACAATTTCGGCAACGGTAATTGATGCCAATGGAAATTTAGTCGGTGGTTTAGGTGGCGATTTAAATCGGAGCCAAGTCACGGATTATTTAAATGAAATTGAAGTTACTAATAACCAGCCATTTACGATCGAAGATTCCAATCCAAAGTTTCGAGTAATTACCCAGAGCCTGCCAAATACCGGGGGTTATGTAATTTATGCCCAAAGCTTAGATAGCGTTCAAAAATTAGTTAAACAGCTACAAGCTTGGTTTATTTTGATTGGGTTAATTGCGCTATTTGTAATCGCTTTTGCTTCCCGCGCTGTAATTCGCGTTGGCTTGCGGCCACTTCATGATGTCGAAGGAACTGCCGAACAAATCGCTAGCGGTGATTTATCTGCCCGTATGCCAGAATCAAAACCAAATACCGAAGTTGGCAGGTTGGTTAAATCGCTAAATGGCATGTTGTCGCGTATCGAAGATTCTTTTGCAGTTCGAATTGCCAGCGAAAGTAAATTGCGTCGATTTGTGGCTGATGCCAGCCATGAACTTCGAACTCCGTTAACTGCGATTCGCGGATTTTCCGAACTTTATCGCCAAGGTGCTGTTAAAGGAGAATTAGAAACTAAAGAGTTAATTGGTCGAATTGAAAACGAATCGATTCGGATGGGCCACCTAGTTGAAGATTTGTTATTACTTGCTCGGTTAGATCAATCGCGCGAAATGAAACAAGAGCCGGTAAATATCAGTTCAGTGGTTACCGAATCAGTTGAATCCGCTCGCGCAGCAGGGCCAGATCATCCGATTACTGTCGATGCAGGTGAAGAAATTTATGTGGTCGGCGATGTAAATCGAATTCATCAAGTAATTGCTAATTTATTAGCAAATGCGCGAATCCATACGCCTGCCGGAACAAAAATTAACGTTGAAGTTGCAGAAGAAGAAAGCGCAGTTTCGGTTACAGTTTCAGATAACGGACCAGGGTTAAACGACCAAGACCGCGAAAAGATATTTGAACGGTTCTATCGCGCCGACAAATCACGTTCGCGCACTGGCCAAGAGGGAACCGGTTTAGGGTTATCAATTGTTGATGCCGTAATGCGTGCACATGGTGGACATGTAAGTGTCGATTCAAAAATCGGCGAAGGCACTAGCTTTAAATTAGTATTCCCGCTCCATCGCGCGTAACGTCGCAATCCGCTCTTCAATTGGCGGATGGGTTGAAAATAATTTTGAAACCGCTGAAGCATCAAGTGGCGATTCAATCCATAAATGTGCAACTGCGGTTGAACGTTGCTGAACAACAGAAGAATTAGCTTGTAAAACTTCTAGCGCTTCACGTAAACCTTTTGGATTTTGCGTGAATTGAACTGCGGTGGCATCGGCCAACGCTTCGCGGCGGCGACTGATTGCGGAACGCAATAACATCGCCGCAATCGGCGCCATTATTAAAACGATAAACGATGCTGCCAAGATCAATGGATTAGAACTTCCCCGATCATCGCGGCGGCCACCAAACCACATCATCCGCATGATGAAATCACTTAACAACGCAATCGCGCCGGCAGTGGTCGCAGCAATCGCCGAAACTAATGTGTCGCGATTTCCCACGTGCGACATTTCGTGCGCGGTAACGCCCGTTAATTCATCTTTGGTCATGGCATCCAAAATGCCAGTGGTGAATGCAATTAACGCTTTATCTGGATTGCGGCCAGTGGCAAATGCATTTGGCGCCTTATCGTTGACGATCGCAACTTTTGGCATCGGCAAACCACTTTTGGCGCAGACTTCGCGCACAATTTCAAATAATTTTGGATTATCGCTCTCTTGAATTTCCTTTGCGCCAGTCATCTTTAAAACTAACGAATCACTGAAGTAATACGAACCCCAAGTGGTAATTAACGCAAAACCAACTGCCATTGGAATTATATTTTTCGTTCCGGCGCCGAAATAAGTTAAGCCGGCATAGAAAACTAACCAGGCAAGGGCGCCAAATAGCGCAAGAAGTAAATAAGTCTTGCTCTTATTTTTTAACTGTTCTTCGCGAAAGTTCACGAAAATTATTTTACGTCTGATTTATGAAAATTTAGAAATGAGCGAGATGGGGTTGGGCCGCGTTGACCTTGGTAGCGCGATCCGTAAAGCGCCGAGCCGTATGGATGCTCAGCAGCAGATGAGAGTTTGATGAGACAGAGTTGGCC
>CAYFKK010000073.1:0-3814 GCA_964343655.1 uncultured Actinomycetes bacterium
GGGAAGCAGAATTATAGCAGTCATTTCGACATCAGTCACCTCGAGTTTTCTCGCCCCAACTACGTCAATATTATGAACTTTATTGAAGATAAATTGGTAATTAGCACTTAATTTCACTTGATAAAATGCGCCATATGTTTTCAATGACTAAACGCTCATTGTTAGTTATTTCAACAATTGCAATCGCAACATCATTAACTTCTTGTGGCGGAGCCGGCAATAACGCTCCGACGCGCTTAATCAGCAAAGTTACTGATGGTTCCGAATATAAATTTAACAATGATGGAAACTTGGTCTATGTCCGTAATTTATTGGTGGTCACCCAAGACAATGGCGATGCCACTTTAGTTGGCACAATTGTTAACCAAAAAAATACAGATGACGCGCTATTAGTTGTTTCGGTCGATGGCGTAAATATGACTTTAGCTGAAAAAAATTACCCAGTTCTACAGAATAAACCGGTTATTTTCGGTGGCGAATCCAGTAACGCTAGCGCCGTTATTAAAGGTGCAAATTTAGAAGCTGGCAAACATGTTCAAGTTAAGTTATTCCTTGGAGTTTCCGGTTCAGCAACCATCGAAACGTTAGTTGTAAATCGCGAAAATCCTTACGCTAAATAATTATTTTTTACCCTGATTTGCCACCGCTGTGATTGCTTCGGCAGCTGCGGCGGGATCTAAATATTCGCCGCCTTTTTTGATTGGCGCTAAATCTGGCGTTAATTCGTAAAGCAATGGGATTCCAGTTGGGATATTTAGCCCCGCGATATCGGCATCAGAAATACCGTCAAGGTGTTTTACCAATGCGCGCAGTGAATTACCGTGCGCAGTCACCAAAACTTTTTTGCCTGCTTTTAAATCCGGCACGATTGACTCTTGCCAGTACGGCAACATTCGCGCCACAACATCTTTCAAGCATTCGGTACGCGGCACATTCGAACCTAATTCGGCATAACGCGGATCATTGGATTGGCTAAATTCATCATTAACATCAATTGGTGGCGGTGGCACATCAAAAGAACGACGCCACAATTGAAATTGTTCTTCACCGTAAGCTGCCAAAGTTTGCGCTTTATCTTTTCCTTGTAGCGCTCCGTAATGGCGTTCATTTAACCGCCAGGAACGGCGCACTGGTATCCAATGGCGGTCGCAAGCATCAAGTGCCAATTGCGAAGTTTGAATTGCCCGGCGCAGTAATGAAGTATGTAAAACATCGGGCAATAAATTACGTTCGGCCAATAATTGACCGCCGCGCTTTGCTTCGGCTTCACCTTTGGCAGATAAGCGAACATCGACCCAACCAGTAAATAAATTCTTTGCATTCCATTCGCTTTCGCCATGGCGCAACAAAATTAAGGTTAAGTTCGAGTTGGTCATGCGTGGAGCCTATCTGCCTTTCCTTCATCAATTATTCGATCGTAAACATCTAAGGTGCCCCGAGCCGTTGCATCCCAACCAAAGTGCGATGCATGTTCGACTGCGCCCATTGATAAGAGCAATCTACGTTGTGGTTCCATCAATAAACGTGCGATTACTGACGACCAAGCTTTTGGATCATGGCCATCAACTAAAACTCCGGAAATACCATCCGCAATTGCGGTTCTAAGTCCACCAACGGCGCTTGCCACAACTGGGGTGCCACAAGCTTGTGCTTCAAGGGCAACTAAACCAAAACTTTCGGAATAGCTTGGGACGCAAACTAAATCACTTGCCCGATATAAATCCGGCAAGTTTTCGCGCGAAACTGGTTTGTTAAATTCAATTACATCAGTTAATTTCAGCCACGAAGTTAAATCCTTTAATCGAACTACTTCATCGCTTTTAATGCCCGATGCGCCGCCAATAATTTGCACCAACAAATTCTTTCGAAGCATTGGGTTATGAGTAACCAATTCAGCAATTGCCCGAATCAACACTTCCGGACCTTTATGCGGCTGAATGCGGCCGACAAAAGTTATTACTTGTTTTTCGGTGCTGATTTTCATTCGCTTCCGGGCGCCTTCGCGATCTGGCGTGAAATTATTTAAATCTACGCCCGGTGCTACAACTCTTACCCGATCTGGGCACGCGTCATAAAGTGAAACTAATGAAGCTGCTTCGGCATCAGTATTTGCAATTAAACCTTGGGCAAATTCCACAATTTGTGATTCGCCTTGGACCCGAATCATTGGTTCAGGTATTTCGCCTTCGGCTAAAGCTAAGTTTTTAACCCGCGCCATGGTGTGCATCGTATGCACCAGCGGAATCTTTAATTCCTTTGCTGCCGGCATCGAAACCTTGCCGCTAATCCAATAATGCGAATGAATTAAGTCGTATTTTTCTTCGCGCAATAATTGGTTCAATTGTTTTGAAATATCTGGAATTAAATTTGGAATCTCTTCTTTTTTGGTATCGACCGGAATATCTAAATTGCAGATTCGAACTCCGGGTGAAAATTCCACCCATTTTGGACCGCTATCGGAAAGTTTGCGGGTAAAAATATCTACTTTGATTCCGCTTTCAGCGATACGTTTCGCGCTTTCGGCTACATAGATATTCATGCCACCGGCATCGCCAATTCCTGGTTGCTCAAGTGGCGAAGTGTGCACCATAACCACGGCGATGCGGGAAGTCATGGTTGAAGTTTAACTTGTCGCCAAGACAGATTTATATAGTTTTTTATGTCGTTCAACCATTTTAGCGGTAGAAAATTCACTCGCGGCAAATCTTTTAGCGTTTGTCCCGTAGGCAGTTATCAGAATCGGGTCATCAATAAATTTATTAATTGCACCTGCAATTTCATTTACATCATTGCTAGTTACTAATCCTGTTTTTCCATTAATTACTACTTCCGAAACTGATCCAACATTAGTTGAAATTACGGGAACTCCTGCAAGTGCAGCCTCAATCAGTGCCACTGGAATTCCTTCACTATCACTAGTTGCCACTAACACATTAATGGCTGACATAAATTCTGATGAATTTACCCAACCTAAAACCTTCACATTTGGTGGTGCTTCTCTCTTAATTTCTTCAAATAATTGTCCTTCGCCACCTAATGCAAATGCGACTTTTGGAAATTTCTTCGTAACCTCTACAAATCTCAATGGTCCTTTGACCGGAATTAATCGTCCCAAATAGCCAAAAATTAATTCAGACTTACTTAACCCAAGTTTCTCTCTAGCCTCATTCTGGTTAATCTTTTTTAAAGCAGTGATTCCAGGTGGGATATTTACATAATTTTCAATTTTTCCGATTCCAGTAGAAGCAAGATCTTGGGCAACTAATTTGCCGACTGCAACCAATTTATCTGATTTTTTCGCCAGATTTTTTTCAACAAGTTTCAAAACAATTCCTTTAATTCCACTAAATTCAGGATTAGTTAATTGATGTCCGTGAAAAGTGTGAACGTATTTGACTTTTTTACCCGCAGCTTGATTAATGCGTTTTTGTGGGAATCTTGCAATAAATCCTGCTTTAAAAGTATGGCTATGAATAATGTCAGGCCTAAATTCATTAACAATTTCAATCAACTCATTAATGGCTTTTGCGTCATTGAGTGGTGAAATTTTTCGTCCCAAAGTTTTAATTCTCTTGATTTTGGTGAGCTCATGGACAATCGGATCTTCAATTTCGCCATCTTGTACATATCCAGTTACCACAAGTGTTTCAACACCATCAGAATTTAAAGCATTTGCTAATTGGCCAAGATATCTTGCGGTGCCTCCTAAATTCATACGGGCCATAAGATGTAAAACTCGCATTAGCCAACCCTACTTTGCATATCTGATACCAACTGATTCGTCTGGCAGTTCAACGCCTAATTGCCGCCAGGC